>CAZZHL010000198.1:0-5071 GCA_964653945.1 uncultured Pirellulales bacterium | reverse complement strand
TAAATGTTCTCGCCATTTTCTTAAGCGCAAGGGTTCTCGGCTTTTCCATAGGAGCAGGTCGCGTAATCGGTGCCGTTGTTTTTTCAGTAGTCATCGGCCTGCTGATGGCTGTGGTGTTTCGCAGAGGCGAACGCGAAAAGGCAAAAGCTGCTCTTCAGATGCCGGAGCCGGAAACGCCGAAACGGCACATTGCAAAGACGGCTCTTTTCCTTGCCTGTATGATTCTGTTTCTCGTTTTTAGCGACTGGTTCAATCCAGGCAACGTCATAGTAAAAACAAACGATGGTCAGCAGTTCAAGGCAGTGGTCATTCACGAAACAGCAGATGCGATTCGTTTTCAGCTCGAGGAGGATTATGAGTCAGGTAAGACCGGAGATAAAATTGTCTTACCCAAAACAGATATCCGCAATTTAAGTGAACAGCAAACTTGGGTAATCGCCATTTATCATATCCGCTGGTATCTGGCGGGGTCGATGGGACTGCTGGTGGTGTTGATGGTCTGGCGATGGTTCGAGCGGGATGAAATTCGCCGGTGGATGTCCAACACCTGGGATTTTGCCAAGATGCTCGTGCCGTTGTTATTTGGTGGCGTTTTTGTGGTTGGCTTTATAAGTGTCTTGCTGCCGGAAAAACAAGTGGCCCAATGGGTCGGGGACAATAGCTTACGCAGCAATCTCGTCGCCAGTGTCATAGGAGCATTTTGGTATTTCGCCACGCTTACTGAGATTCCTATTACGCAAGCCTTGATGAAGCTCGGCATGCACAAAGGTCCCGTTATGGCGCTATTGTTGGCCGGCCCTGCCCTTTCACTGCCCAGCATTCTCGTCATCCGAAAGGTAGTGGGAAATATTAAGACGCTCGTTTTTATCCTGCTGGTGGTGGTTATGTCCACAATAGTTGGATTATTTTTCGGTGCATTTTGGGGATAAATTGAGAGGTCGATTATGATAAAATTACAAATTCTTGGTACAGGCTGTCCGAAGTGCAAAAAGCTGGCTGAAAATGCCGAAGCCGCAGCAAAACAAGCTGGTGTCGATTATGAGATAGAGAAGGTGACAGAGATTAATGACATAATGAAGTTTGGTGTGATGATTACACCGGCTCTGGCTGTGGATGACGAGGTCAAGGTAGTCGGAAAAGTGCCGTCAGCAGATGAAATCAAGAAGATGCTTGAATAGACCGGAATAAATTAAAAAGGTGAGGTTGCAAACCGTATGGCAGGAAAAGTGACCAAAATTGTTATAGTTGCCGTTTTGATTGCGGCTGTCTGTGGGATAATTCTTTATAAGCATATCAGGAGCACGGATTTATCGTTGGATAATACCCAAGTCACGACAAATGTTAAGCCGCAACGAATAAATAAAGCTTTGCCGCGTCTTGTTGACCTTGGAGCTGACAAATGTATTCCCTGCAAGATGATGGCACCTATCCTGGAGGAATTGAAGAAAGAATACGCAGGTCGGCTGGAAGTGGAATTTATTGATGTATGGAAAAATCCTGATGAGGCCAAAAAATACAAAATAAATATAATTCCTACGCAGATTTTCTACGATGCAAAAGGAAAGGAAACATTCCGCCATAGTGGCTTTTTCTCGGATATCGATATTGTTACGAAATTGAGCGAAATGGGTATTAAATAATATGCAGCAACTTTTCACGACGTTGACTCGTGCCGTTGAGGGCGCTTCTTTTTTAGCTGTTGGTGCCGCTTTTATTTGGGGAATCTTGAGCATTTTATTAAGTCCCTGTCACCTGGCAAGCATTCCTCTTATCGTCGGCTTTATTGACCAGCAGGGGAGAATGTCCACCAAGCGAGCCTTTGTTATATCAGCCCTTTTTGCGGTGGGTATTTTAATCACTATAGCTGCTATTGGGATTATCACCGCTGCTGCCGGCAGGATGCTGGGTGATGTCGGCAAATTTGGAAACTATTTTGTCGCTGTAATATTTTTTGTGGTAGGCTTGATACTTTTGGATGTCATCCCTACGCCTTTTAGTGGTCCTGGCCGGGTTAATATGAAACGAAAAGGTATGCTTGCAGCTTTTATTCTCGGTCTTGTATTCGGCATTGCTATTGGCCCCTGCACATTTGCATATATGGCGCCTATGCTGGGCGTTACTTTTAAGCTGGCTTCAACGAACATGTTTTATGGAGTATTTCTGCTTATAGTTTATGGTTTTGGCCACTGCTCGATTATCGTCCTTGCAGGAACATGCACCGGGCTTGTTCAGCGTTATATGAACTGGAACGAGAAATCAAAAGGTGCGGTAATTCTTAGGAGAATCTGCGGAATACTGGTGCTTTTAGGCGGCCTTTACCTGATTTTCATTGCCAGTTAACCTGCCGTTAAAAAAAATGTACTTGACAGTCAAAAACCATTCGGTATTGTGATTTTTTAAAGGAATTGTACATTATGTTCTGCAAATATCCTGGAGAAAAACCAATGTACGGACTATTCAGTAAAACTTTTTTATGGCAGGGCTAAAATATGGAAATCATGGATTTATTGGAAGCTATAAAAAGACCTCACAAACCGGTTTACACGACAAAGCTGCCGGCATTGATTGTGGTAGTGGTTTTAATTGTGTTGGTGGTCATTCTATTAAGGACGGCGATTTACACCATACCTACTGATTCTGCCGGCGTCGTACAAAGATTCGGAAAATACAACCGAACGACCGAGCCGGGCATACATTTGATGTGGCCTTTCGGTGCCGAAGCTGCCACCGATGTCCCCGTCAAAAGGGTGCAAAAGGAGGAATTCGGCTTTAGAACTCTCGAGGCAGGCGTGGATTCGCGGTATCTCGGCACCGAGGAAATAAATGCCGGCAGATTAAGTTCCGGGGATTTAATGAGATTAATAGAAGAAAGCGGTGAAAGGGTCTCAAGAGGCGGAACCAGCCGGCTGGCTGAAATGGCCAAAGAGATACTCAAGGGCGAATACATAATGCTGACCGGTGACCTGAACATAACCGACGTTGAATGGATAGTTCAATATAAAATAAAGGACGCCAGGAGCTATCTGTTCAATGTGAAAAGACCTCAACAAACTATAAGAGATGCCAGCCAGGCAGTAATGAGGCAGCTTGTAGGAAATGGAAGTGTGGATGAAGCCATAACCATCGGAAGAATAGAATACGAAGCTGCCGCCAGGGAAATGTTGCAGGAACTGCTCAATGAGTATGAGACCGGAATTCATATCGTTGCGGTCAAACTCCAGTCGTCTAATCCTCCTCAGAGAGTAAGGCCTGCCTTTAACGAAGTAAACAAGGCCCTGCAGCAGAAAGAGCAGAGAATCAACGAGGCAATGAAAGCCTACAATGAGGTCATTCCCAAAACCAGGGGCCAGGCGAAAAAAATGATAGAGTTTGCCAAAGGTTATGCCGCCGAGAGAGTCAACGAGGCTCAAGGCGATATTGCTAAGTTCAGGAAGATATATGAGGAATATAAAAAGGCGCCTGATATAACAAAGCAGAGGATGTATCTGGAGACAATGGCAAAACTGCTGCCTCAGATACCCGAAAAATGGATTATTGAACAAGGTGGAGCTGAGGGTGGAATCCTGATGAAACTCGACCTTGAAAATAGATAATGAAAACGCTCGAGAGAAGTAAGGAAAACTGAAAGTGAGGAAATAAAAATGGGTCGTATTATTGCAATAGTGATTCTTATTGTTATCGCCATAGTGCTTTCTTCCTCAATGTACATAGTAGACGAGACTGAACAGGCAGTCGTAACTCAGTTCGGAAAGCCCATTACAGTGGTCATTAATCCGATAGAGGGCAGAAGAACGCAGGAAACTTTGGCCAGGTTGAAAGACAAATACACCACAGAGGGTATCACTGTTGAAGAAGGGGCAGGGTTGAAATTCAAGGTGCCTTTCATACAGAGAGTGCGAAAATTTGAGAGAAGACTGTTAAGGTGGAACGGTTACCCTGAGCAAATCCCGACAAAAGATAAGAAATATATCTGGGTCGATTCTACGGCACGCTGGTATATCGAAGACCCGCTTCAATTTCTAAGGTCCGTCGGTACAGAAGAGCAGGCCCATGCACGGCTTGATGACAGCATTGACTCAAGCACAAGAAACTCTATTACCAAAAGAGACCTTCTTGAGATAGTCAGGACGGATAACCGCGATATGAGGGTGGCCGAAGAGGAACTGCTCGAAACTACTAAAGTGGGCCTAGTGACAGAAGGACGGCCAAAAATCGTGGCCGAAATAACAGAAGCTTCCAGAAAGTCGTGTGAAGATTATGGTATAGGAATACACAGCTCCGGCGTCCTAATCAAGGGCCTTACCTATGTACAGGATGTTAAAACAAAAGTGGAAGACAGAATGATTGAAGAAAGATTAAGGATAGCCAAGAAATACACATCAGAGGGTGAAGGTGAGTTCGAGAGGATTATGGGTAACAAGGAGAGAGAAATGAAAACAATTCTCTCTGAGGCCTACAAAACTTCAAAGGGGGTTGAAGGAGCCGCCGATGCCCAGGCAACGCAGATTTATGCAGAAGGCTTTGGGATAGACCCGGACTTTTACAGATTTTGGAAGACCCTTGAGCTTTACGAGCAATATATAGGCGGACCAAGAACTAGGCTAATACTCGGCGCAGACAATCCTCTGCTTGAGTTAATCAAGGGTGAGATTCTTGAGACCAAAGAAGGTTCTCCATAGGAGTGATAGTGTTTTTCGCTAAGCTAATTAGAATCCTAATCGGCATCTTTACCATTTGGCTGTTTTTCCACTTTTTGTTACAGCTTGGCCGAAAAAAGAGAACAACACATACGAACAAGCATAGTAATAATGGCCGTGGACGCAGAAAGTTCGTTGAATCTCACATAGTAGAAAATTCAAGCCAGACTGACGACAAAGCCCAATCTTGACTGTCGTCAGACAAGTCCTGATTTTTTAGTCTTTTCTTTTCCCAACAAAACCAGCACGCCTAAACGAGTCCCAGCTTTGGCGCAAGAAAAAAGCCAGCCGCAAGTTTCTGGCTCAAAAAGACTTAGCGAAATAGCGGGGGCAGGATTCGAACCTGCGACCTCCGGGTTATGGGCCCGACGAGC
>CAZZHL010000197.1:0-5130 GCA_964653945.1 uncultured Pirellulales bacterium | reverse complement strand
GCACTTAGCCAGTTCCGGCACTGGGCGAATACTTCGGGCTTGGAGTAAATCTTCTTAATTTCCGCCAGCGAACAATTTGCCAAAAGACTATGATGAATCGCCATTTGAACCTCAGCGCAAACCTTCACATCCGTATCTACCAGGGCATCAAGGGTCTCTATCACGCCGCCGCCCGCGGTGTTCTCAATCGGCACAACACCCAAATCGCAATGGCCCTTACTAACTTCTTCAAAGATGCTTTTGATATCCGCCAACGGCTCATATTCGACACTCTGACCGAACTTCAGCATCGCAGCAGTGTGACTGAAACTGCCGCCAGGACCCAGATAGCCAATCCGTAAAGGTCTTTCGAGCACAAAAGAGCCGCTCATTAACTCACGCCAAATGGCTATTAAACATCTGTCCGGCAACGGTCCCTTGTTGGCCTCGATTAGCTTGGCAAAAACCTCTTTCTCCCGGTCCGGCGAATAGACAGGTTTATCGGTTTTGCTCTTGAGCTTGCCTATCTCTATGACAACCCGCGCACGCTCATTGAGCAGCTGCACAAGCTGATGGTCAATCTCATCGATTCGTTTTCTTAGCTCCTCAAGAGACATATATCAAAACCCAAAAATCAAAATAATAAAACCGCGGACAAATCATTCGCCGCTAACTGCTATTGGCCTTTTTTCATAAAAACTATTATATTTAACAGATATCTGCTCTGGCGTCAATATATTTGACTATAGAATAATTCTTTGGCGCTTAACTACAGGCAAAAAATGCAAAAAGTGATAAAATACACGGTTTTTAAGACAAAATGGGGTTATTTCGGCCTTGCCGGCACCGAAAACAGCCTGCTGCGAACCTGCCTGCCGCTCAGTAACCCAGAAAACGTCAAATCCCGGCTTTTAAGTATTTTAGAAGCTCCTCGATTCGAGAAACGGCTTTTCAAAACAGCCCAGGACCAAATAACCGCTTACTTTGAAGGAGCTTATGTAAACTTTGGCACAGATATTCCCATTGTGCTTGACGGCCTTGGCGATTTTTGCAGCTCAGTCTTAACCGCCTGCAGAGGTATAAAATTCGGCCAAATAATAACCTATTCCGGTTTGGCGAAAAAAATGGGCCGACCAGCAGCAAGCCGAGCTATAGGAAACGCACTTGCTAAAAATCCGCTGCCACTGATTATCCCCTGCCACAGGATAATTCGCAGCGATGGTCAACTCGGTGGATTCTCCGCTCCAGGAGGAATGAATACAAAAGCAAAGCTGCTCAAACACGAACAACCCGAGCTTCGCCTTCGGCTACGCCGTGGCAGGCAGACGATGGATTCATCCTTCAGAAAGCTCCGCCCTTTGGTCACGCCAGGTAGATGACGGATGAAAGATACATAGGGGGGGGTAAAAGCCCCACTTGAGCTTTCTCCGTAAGGAGTCCTTAGGACTAATAGGGTTTACTCCATGTGAATGACGCGATTTTGTCGGTCTGCATCAACGCTGGCTTTTTTGATAACATCGTAGAGTTCGCGAGGTCTCCTTATATTCTCAAAGACAAACTCCGGGTTTGATTTGTCCGTTGTAATTAAGCATATAGTGCCTATGCCAAAGATACAGTCGAATATAGTCCTGCGCATCTTCAGGTCAACCACGCGAAACATATCTAAATTGTCGACCCTTCGGTCTAAAATACCCCTGCTCCACTCAATCCTGTCAGAAGTAACCTCATAATAGGTCATTTTAAGCTGGACCATCTTGAATAATAGTATAAGAGCAACAACAACAATAAGACCAATACCAGCCATAATCCTGTACTGGCCAAACATCAAAATCTGGACTTCGGTTAGTTGAAGATTCAGCGGACGGGCCAACATGGTTTCAAGCGGAAATTTTATTACAAGAATTGCCAAGATAATAAAAAACAGTCCCTTAACTGCCGTTCCAGCCATTCCAAACAAAGATGGCCTGCCTGCAAACATAACTGCATCAACCGTTTGCTCGTCTTCGCCAACCTGAGGACCCAGCAGTTGGTCGGCCTCCAGGGCCTTTGCCTTTTTGCTGTTAAGAAATTCGCCGCAAAACCGGCACTTGACGGCTCGAAGCTGAATCGTCTCGGCACAAAATGGGCACTGCTTCGTCTTTATCTCGACCACTGTCATACGACTTATATCGGAAATATCTAACAGATTTGAGCAGCAGTTTCCTCAGCTCGTTGCCCAAAAACCCAAGCTAATCTATTTCCTATGCAAGATGAGCACAATCACTGACATTCCTACCACAATTTTTGCAAAATACATGCCCCTCTTGCTAATATGGCCAATATGGTGAGTTTGGACAAGAAAGGTTTAGGCCAAAAATGAGCCTGCATGCTGTAGATCCAGACAAAAGACGCAGAATTAGACAGATTAAATGGTGATTTAGCTTGATGGTGAGTTGCTATATGAAAGCATATAATCGAAATAAGATAACTGTAAACAACAGGCGGAACCAGACATCACGCCCTTTTGTATAAATTGAAAAATAATATAATACGCCTTGATTAGCCGATAGAAAGTATGTATTATGTAGTAGGTGTCTGTGGATCTAACCTTATTTTCTAATGTGGGAGCGCGATTATGGATAGGCAACAAATAGGTGTAAAGCTTACTATTGATGCACTGAATTTGCCGTTTCAAATTAACAGCTTTGAAGACCGACTGATAATGCAAAAAACTATTTATCTTGCGCAAGCAGCAGGTATCAATCTTGGTTACTATTATCATTGGTACCTCCACGGACCCTATAGCCCATCTCTGACGCGCGACGAATTTGCTATCGCGACGGACATTTCGGTCGATCTGGATGAATCTGAAGGGTGGAAGTTGGATGATAGCTCCTCACATAAATTACAAAAAATACGCGGCATCTTTACAGAGAATGAGCGGGACGAACTTGCAAAAAAACTGGAGCTATTGGCGTCAGTTCATTTTCTGATTGACCGAAAGCAGGTTTCTGAAGTTGATACCAGCCGGATTACTTCAACTCTAAAACGATTCAACAAAGATTTCAGCGAGAAGGACGTCAAAGGGGCACTGGGGGAGTTAAAGGCCTATGGTCTCCTCCAAGGGTGATGGCGCAGAGAAATTAGTTGTTGATTCAATTCACGGCGATATTCACCTCACAAACCGCGAACTTGAAGTTATTGACACCGTTTCTTTTCAACGTTTACGCCATCTCAAACAGCTTGCGATGAGCCAGATGGCATACCCCAATGCCACACACACAAGATTTGCACATAGCCTCGGTGTGTTCGCAATAATGGCAAGGATTACCCGAATTGCTAAAGCGAGTGGACAGATTAATCTCTCGCCCGAACAAGAAGAGCGCCTTCGTCTGGCGGCCCTTCTGCACGATATTGGACACTACCCCTACTCTCATCTGATGGAGCAAATCGACAAAATCAGACTGATTAAAGAACAAGTTGAGGTGCCCGATGCAGGAGAGAAAACTATTGATAAAAGTGGCGCTCCGTACCCTGAACACGACTTCGTGGGCACGCTTATTATTACTAAGCAAAGAGACTTAATCGAGGCACTTGGAGGCAAGAGAAGAGCCAAAGAAATTGCTAACCTTTTTGGACCAAAAAGGCCAACAGAAAGTAAGAAAAGCTTGCAACTTAGCAAGCTGGTTCATAGCAGCCTTGATATGGATAGACTGGACTATCTCTTGCGTGATTCCCAAGCCACTGGTGTTCCTTATGGTCAGATTGACATTAATTATCTGCTCAGCAATTTGAGGGTTAGTCCTTCTGGGGCTGTAGGTATATCCGAGAAAGCTATACCTGCTGCTGAGCAGTTTCTGATTGCACGCTTCTTTATGCACCGCACTGTATATTATCACAAAACAACATTTGGTATGGAAGAAGCGTGTCGGCAGCTGATTCATCGCTTGCGTGCCCAAGGAAAATACGAAATACCAAAAGACGGCAAAGAGATCGAGGAACTGGTTACCTCTGAGGCACTCGGTACATTCACCGACGCATATGTTGACGAAATCGTTCACAAAGCCATCATAAACAACGATGATGAGGTAATTCAGACACTGGCAAAGTCAATACAGAAACGTCGACCACCCAAGCTTCTGAAAGAGGTCCCTGTTCTTGGTTCTGTTGAGCAATCTCATGAGCCTCATAAAGGGACTATCCTTAAACAAAATTGCAAGCACTATTTGTATAATCTGGCCAAAGATTTTAATATTCCTTTGGAGCAATTTATCCTTTGTGAAACTCCACCGCTACGGCTGGAAAGACGCGGGCCTTTAGTCTTTGCGGAGGACGCCATGAAAACAAACTTGGAAGAGGAAGAAGAGCTTATCAAAGTTTTTGTGACCGGCGAGGATGAACCAAAGTCACTTGTTGACATACCTTACAGCCTGATTTCTAGATGTGCTGGACTCTTTTTCCAATCCTATCGTCTATACGTAATTTATGAGGGCGATGATAAGAATAGTGTTATATCCGAGCTGTGCAACAAGGTTAAAGGCTGGGATAAAGCATAATAACTTAAAACTCACTGCCGTTGAATCACCTTGAATAGGTGCCTCAAAACACGTAACCTTACATTCGGCACTTCAAATTATTCAGCAAATCTGCTACAATCAGGATTGGTAACTGGTAATCGGTAAATGGTAATTGGTGATTGGTAGGTTTGATAAGAACTTATGGCGTTACCGGTGGTTGCAATAATTGGTCGGCCTAATGTAGGCAAAAGCAGTCTCTTAAATGCTTTGGCGGGCGAGAGAATTAGTATCGTCGAGCCGACAGCGGGCGTTACAAGAGACCGGGTGAGCACCATCATCGAACGAGATGACAAATACTTTGAACTTATCGATACCGGCGGATACGGCCTGCTCGACAACGAGCAACTAAGAGACCATATCGAGCAGCAAATCAGCCAGGCAATCGAGTCGGCAAATCTCGCTATCTTTATGGTAGATATCCGCGATGGTCTGATGCCGTTAGATAAAGAGATAGCACGGCTTTTGCGCAAAGTGGTTCGACCTTGCTCACCATCCCGAGCTTGTCGAGGGGATGAGTTGGACGTAATCGGTGTTGCCAACAAAGCGGATACGGCCAGGATGTTCCCGACGGCGGGTGAGTTTACAAGGCTCGGCT
>CAZZHL010000196.1:0-5145 GCA_964653945.1 uncultured Pirellulales bacterium | reverse complement strand
TCCGGCTCAGGAAAATACCTGTAATCATGGGCTTCCTCTTTTTCTCTCTGCAGGAAGGTTTGTCCTTTTTCATCATCCCATCCACGTGTGGATTTATTGCCCATTTCCATCGTCCGGCCGGTTTCGAGAAACTCATCGAGCTGTCTCTGGACCTCATAATCGATGCTTCTTTCTAATGCCCTGAAACTGTTGAGATTTTTAACTTCCACAATCGGCGTTTTGTACTCAGTACCGTTTTTTGTAACAATTTCTTCCTTCGCAGTAGCCCTGCTACGGAGAATGGATAAATTTATGTTCGGCTCAAAACGCATATGGCCCTTTTGCATATCGGCTTCAGAAACGCCGAGGAATCTTACCATTCGCTGCAATTCCACTGCCAGCGCCCGCGCTTCGGCACCGCTGCTCATATCGGGTTCGGTAACAATCTCCAGCAGGGCCGTGCCGGTCCTGTTCAAATCGACCTGCGAAAAATTGCCCGTTGCATGGAGGTTCTTGCCTGCATCTTCTTCAAGATGTGCCCTTATTATCCTGATTTTTTTGGTTTGGCCGGACTCAAGCGGTATTTCGATAAAACCAGTGGCGCCAAGCGGCAAATCATACTGGCTTATCTGGTAATTCTTCGGCAAATCAGGATAGTAATAGCTCTTTCTATCCCACTTGGTAAATTTAGGTACTTCACAATTGAGAGCAAGAGCAACCATAATTGCATATTCGACGGCCTGCTTATTCATCACGGGCAGCACGCCGGGCATACCCAGACAGACCGGACAAACCCTGCTGTTTGGCTCTGCACCAAACTCCACCGCGCAGCCGCAAAACATCTTCGTCTTCGTGCAAAGCTGCACGTGAATCTCCAAACCCACTATAACCTTGTATTGTAATTCATTACTCATATTCATTTTTAATTTGCTTTGTAGAAAACACTAAAAGAACGTCATTTCGAGCGAGCATTTTCAATCAACAATAGGCGGTTTCTTTTCATGCTGGTCGGTTTCTTTTTCATACATCCGTGCTATTCGAAGTAATTTATCTTCTGCAAAGGCAGGTGCGAGTATTTGCAGGCCGATTGGCAAATTATCTTTATCGAATCCGCAAGGGACGCTGATAGCAGGGATGCCTGCTAAATTGGCGGCGATTGTGTAAATATCCGAGAGATACATCGTCAGCGGGTCGTCAACTTTTTCGCCAATTTTAAAAGCAGTCGTTGGTGAGACCGGCATTATAATACAATCGCATTTTTTGAAGGCATCGGTAAAATCGCCCCGTATTAAGTTCCTGACTTTAAGTGCCTTCAAATAATAGGCGTCATAATAACCACTCGAAAGTGCGTAAGTTCCGAGCATTATTCGCCTTTTAACTTCCTTGCCAAATGCCTCTGCCCGTGATTTGGAATAGACCTCGATATAATCTTGTGGATTTTCGGTACGATGGCCGTAATGCACACCGTCGTATCGAGCCAGGTTGCTCGATGCCTCGGCAGTAGCTATTATGTAGTAGGCAGCAATCGCATAATCCAGATGAGGCATATTGATTTCTATGATGTCGGCGCCGAGCTTTTTATACATATCTATGGCATCAGCGATGGATTTTTGTACTTGGTTCTCTGCCCCGGCATTAAACTGCGGCACAATTGCTATTTTGAGTTTCTCTACCGGCTCATCAAGTTTTTCAAGATAGTTACAGACAGGGGCGATGGCTTCATCGACACTGGTGCTGTCGGCCGGGTCGTGGCCGGCGATAACATTCATCATCAAGGCCGAGTCAGCTACTGTTTTGCTAAGTGGTCCAATCTGGTCTAAGCTTGAGCCATAGGCAACAAGTCCAAAGCGTGAGACTCTGCCGTATGTCGGTTTTAGCCCAACGACACCACAGAAACTGGCAGGCTGACGGATTGAGCCACCAGTGTCAGAACCAAGCGCAGCAAAACATAGCCTTGTCGCAACAGCAGCGGCAGAACCGCCGCTGCTTCCGCCCGGTACACGAGTGCTATCCCAGGGATTAACCGTTTTCTTTAGGCCTGAATTTTCCGTGCTCGAACCCATCGCAAACTCATCCATATTCGTCTTGCCGATTATTACCGCATCTGCAGCGAGCAGTTTCTCAACAACAGTAGCGTTATACGGTGAGTGGAAATTCTCTAATATCTTCGAGGCACAGGTAGTAGCACCGAATGTAGTGCACATATTGTCTTTTATGGCAACGGGTACTCCCGCCAGTTGGCCTACAGACTCGCCGGCAGCAATTTTGTTGTCAATCTCGCCGGCTCTGACCAGAGCTTGTTCTTTGAACGTGCTGATATAGGCACCGAGGGCAGGCTCATGTTTTTCTATCGCATCAAAAACGGTTTGAGTGGCTGTTATGCTCTTAGCCTGTCCGCTTGCGATTTTATCTCGCAGTTCTTTACAGTCCATATCCAGCAATTCATTCTGCATAAATTAAAGACCCACGCAACTTTTCATGCGCCAGAACTATCATCGAGTATTTTCGGTACCTTGAAAAAATCACCATCCCGCTGCGGCGCGTTAGCCAGTGTCTTCTCTGTTCCGAGCGATTCCTTAACTTTGTCTTCACGAAATACATTGCTGATTGGTAAACAATGTGCGAGCGGCTCGACATTGGTGGTATCAAGCTCGTTGAGTTTTTCCATATAGCCAAGGACCGCGCTTAACTGGTGAGTAAATTCCTCAGCTTCTGCATCGGACAACTGAAGACGAGATAGCTTGGCAACTTTCTTTACTTGTGCCTGGTCAATTTTTTCTGCCATATAAAATTGCCCTAAACAAAAAGCGAGGCAGAACCCGCCTCGCTGTAAATAGTTCATACTCAAGAAAATGTCAGCCGGTTGCCTTCTCAGCAGGTTTATAATTGCGTTTGGGTGGCTTTTGGACCAGCCCCATACGAATGGCTTTTGCTGAGACCTTAATCCTGCAGACCTTGCCGTCAACGACAGCTCGAACCTTTTGAATATTCGGCTTAAATTTTCTCTTGGTAACGCCGGTAACTTTCCTGCCGACACCGCCGAGATACTTGGCCTTACCGCGCCGGGCAATACTTCTGCCGGCCACCGTCCGTTTACCTGTATAGAAACATACTCTCGACATCTAATATTCTCCTGATACGCGTATCTCATAAAGCGTATTTCGTATTTCGATTCACGAATTATTAAATAACGATTTTATGCGAAAATTGCAAGAGAAACCTTTAATTTCCTGAAAAAATCCCCTCAAAGCTGTAATTTTTTTGACATTATGTCTAAATTTGGTATATTACCAGTGAAAAGAACGGGAGGATTGTCAACCGATGAAAATACGAAATCCTGTCTTTTATATTTAGCCCGCAGTTTTACTGCGGGTCTGAACCAGTAAAAAACCAGGAAAGGAAGGTGGATTATGTTTAGAAAAGTATTGGTCTTAATGGCCATTGTATTGATTTTTTCAACTTGTGAAGTAAAAGCTGACGTTATCAACTCAAACTGGGTCGGCGGTGAGGATGGCGACTGGGAAAACCCGAGCAACTGGAACCCACCAATCGTACCTGACAATAATACTACGGACACCTTTGCCGTCACCATCGATGCAGGTACAGATAGAATCAACGTCGAATTGCAGTATGGCCACGCGATAGATTCCATGCGGTGCTATGGTGAAGTCGAGTTTCAACCTCGGTTGCAATACGCTCCAGTGGCACTTTTTTTGCTCGACCCAAATGGCCTTACAAACTATGGTGAAGTTGGGACCATTGCCTGGGGGATACGGCTCATTGAAATCAGCGGCAATGTAAACAACACCTCTGGCGCGACGCTGGACTTTTGGGGTTCAAAGATTGGCGGCGATTTGGTTAATCCCGCGGGAGGAAGCGTGGAAGTTAATGGGGACGTAGAAGTCGATGGCAATGTAACAAACGATGGTGATATAACCATTGGGGATCATCATGACTTGGAGGTTCGCCAACAACTGATTAATTCTGGAAGAATAAATATTTATGGTGGGGGGTATAACTGTGAGACCTTTGACAATAATAGCACCGGCGTAATCACTGGCTTTGGAATCATCTACGTAGGACCACCTTTTGTAAACAAAGGCAAAATTTGTGCGTTCGGTGGCTCACTTGTAGTTGGCAGCGAAGGCTCTTTAACAAATACAGGCCTTTTGTGCAATGATGCTCTGTCCTCGCTACATATTAAGCCATCGCTACATACTGAGCCCCCACAGGATGTAAATAATAGCGGCACGATACAAGTCAATGCCGGCGGGGGAGTTGCTTTCGATTGCAATCTTATTAATGAGCCGAACGGGGTAATTAAACTGCTTGGTGGCACTTTAGCCGCGACAACAATTACTCAACGCACAGGAGCAACCTTCGAAGGATTTGGTGGAATTAGCGGCAATGTTGCCCTCGACCCCAATGCAGAGATAAAGTTCACGGCTTCGACAAGTATTGTTGGTAACTTGGAGATAGACGAAAACGCTACATTGGAGATAAACGATGGCTTAACGCTCGTTACCGGCCAGACGGTCTGCAACGGCACAATTCACATGAAGGGCGGCTATATTATTCCGCAGGGCGGCCTGTCAGGAAATTGTAATATCATCTGGGAGCCGGGCATTTACACCAACGCAGCAGATTTTAATCTTGACGGGCAGGTCAATTTCGAAGACTTCGCGTATATGGCCGACACCTGGCTTTGGCAAACCGCCTGGCATTGAAACTCGTGTCTCGTGAAGTGTGAAGCGTATCTCATATCTTGTTTCAACACGCAGGAAACTTGCGTTTTAGCCAATGTAGCTTATAATTACACTTTATGAATATTCTTGGAATATCGGCTTATTATCACGACAGTGCAGCGGCCCTTGTCCGCGACGGCGAAATTGTTGCCGCTGCACAGGAAGAACGATTTACAAGGATAAAGCACGACAACCGATTTCCATCAAATGCGGTTGAATATTGCCTCGAAGCAGGGGGGCTTACCGCCGATAAGCTCGATTACGTCGTATTCTATGAGAAGCCGCTATTGAAATTTGAACGGCTGCTTGAATCCTACATAGGTTATGCCCCACTGGGTTTCAGGCAGTTCCTGATGGGTATGCCGATATGGCTTCGGCAGAAACTGCACCTGCCGAGAGAAATGGACAAAGCCCTCGGCCA
>CAZZHL010000195.1:0-5175 GCA_964653945.1 uncultured Pirellulales bacterium | reverse complement strand
CCGGCGAGGTGTCAAACTTGCTCATACGCGCAATGGCCCGATTGATTGAGTCAATGTCGCAGTTCATCTTCTTGGCAATATCCGGCAAACGATTCTCAAGCAGCTCATCCATATGTTCGGAAACCAACTTCGCTTCAAAACTCATATCTTTGCCGCTTTGGGCCATCTGAATAAGCAGGCACTCCCGAAGGTCCCGTGCACCGACACCCATCGGCTCTAATTTTTGCACCATCTCCAACGCCTGCTTCAAATCGTCGAGCGTGAAATCGTTTTTGTCCTTGTTGTGCAACTGCTCCAATCTTACAGAGAGATACCCTCTGTCATTAATATAATCAATAATCATTTCGCCCGCTTTTTTTACCGGTTCAGAAGCGTCAACCATACGCCACTGCTCCGAGAGAGATTCGTGCAACGACTGTGGGAGCGCTTCTGTATTTTTTAACGCTTCCAGCTTCCTATCCGGCTGGTCATCTCGAATACGCGGACGGAAGGATCCTGCCTGCTGCATATAGTCATTAAAATCATCCCCGATACTATCAAGCCGCTTGAAGTCTTCGACCTTGTTGTTGTCCGTATCGATAATTAAATCTTTTTTGCCTATATCATCCTGAGGCTGCTCGTCGAGGGGCTCTGCTTCCTCGGGATTTGACGGCTCGGCCATTTCCAAAACAGGATTGCTGTTTAGCTCCTGCTCAATTCTTTCCTGCAGGGCAAGAATGGGAAGCTGGAGAATCTCCATTGATTGAATCATATGCGGAGCAAGCTTCATCCGCTGCTCCAGCCGCATGTCACCTCTCATCTCCAACTTCATAGCAACACCTGACAAAAATCTTTATTCTGAATCTTCGCTTCCATCCGTGGAAACTGTTTTAATTATTATATCATAAATGCACTAAAAGATTTCGTCAAGATTTCCCTACGGCTTGAAAAACCCCACTTACTCTAATTGTTGTCTGCCGATTATAGCGTCAGTAAGCATTTTACCGCTTGCATATTCAATAGTGCTGCCGGTGGGAAGGCCTCTTGCCAAACGGGTAATTTTCACGCCTGTATCTCTCAGCAGCGAGCTTATATATAGTGTTGTACCGTCGCCAGCCATATTGGGATTAGTGGCCATTATTATTTCTTTGACGCCACCTTTTCGGACGCGTTCGACGAGCTTTTCGATAGTCAAATCGTCCGGCTCAACTCCGTCCAGAGGTGCGATGTGGCCGCCGAGGACGTGATAGACCCACTTGCAGGTGCCGGTTTTTTCAAGGGCTATGACATCTTTGGGCTGCTCAACAACACATATTAGGCCTTTATCCCGCCTTTGGTCAGAGCAGATTTCGCACATCTTCTGCTCCGAATAATTATAGCAGAGTTGGCAGCGTTTGACTTTGTTTTTCACATCGCGTATGGCATCAGCCAGGGCCATAGCTTCATCACCTTTTGCCTTTAATATGTAAAAAGCCAGCCGCTCCGCCGTCTTAGGCCCAATCCCCGGCAGCTTCCCAAATTCCTCAATAAGTCTATTCAAAGTCTCTGTATATACGCTACTCATAAACAATTTTTTTAGTCCTCTTCGACTCCGGTGATAGTTGCATCGAGGCCGATGATGACGGTTTTTACTGCGGGGTCGTTGATTATCTCGTTTTTTCCTCGGCTGTTAGTCCGTCTCTCGTGGCCCGCAGCCCGCGGCCCGCTCACCTGCTCATCGCTTATCTGTTTTCTATCCTCCGTCGTCCCTCGTGGCTCATGACTCGCGACCCGCGACTCGTTAGTTGATTCAGCTTTTATGCTTGTCGGCTGTTTTTTTTTAACGGTAGGTGCAGAACCGCCCCGCAACTGCAACAGAAGCTCATCAACATTCAAAAAGTGCTCGCTCAAGGCAAACCGCAGTAGCAGGGCGTCAAGAAGTGCTCTCGGAGTATCGCTATTTTTCAGCGTCCACCGCAATTTTTCCAAGGCGGTTATGTTGTAAATAAAAGCAGCGGTATCGAACTTTTCAGCTAACTCGCCAGCCCTTTTTCTCTGCTCAGCAGTCAAAGCCAAAAGCTCGCTGTCGGTCCCCGTGGATTTAACCACCATCAAATCCCGCATATAATCAATCAGTGAATCAACAACCTGGACCTCGCCTACACCTGTGTTGACTAAGTCCTCGATGGCGGCAAGTGTACCGGCTGCATCGCTGTCACCGATTCTGGCAACAAGATTATAAATCTTTTCACTGTTAGGGCTGCCTAAATACTGCTCCAACAGCTCAGCCGTCAGAGGTTCTATGCCGGCACTAATTAACCTATCCAGCAGGCTCAGGCCGTCTCTCATCGAGCCATTTGCCATCTTCGCAAGAGGCAAAATCAAATCGTCCTCATATTTGAGCTTTTCCTGCTTAAGGATGGATTTTAGCTGCCCAGCGATTTTGCCAGCGGGAATATTGTTAAAATCAAATCTCTGACATCTGGATTGAATGGTCAGGATGACTTTGTTCGGCTCGGTGGTAGCAAAGATGAACTTTACGTGTGAAGGCGGCTCTTCCAATGTTTTAAGCAGGGCATTGAATGCGCCCGTCGTCAGCATATGCACTTCGTCTATAATATAAATCTTGAATCTTGACCTTGCGGGGCGGTATATGACGTTTTCACGAAGCTCACGAATCTCGTCAACTCTGTTGTTTGATGCCCCATCTATCTCGATAACATCGATATCTTCGCCGATATTTACAGCCATGCAGCTATCGCACTTACAGCATGGCTCAATCGTCGGCTTATCGACAGAGAGACAATTGAGCGATTTTGCCAGCACCCGTGCCATAGTGGTCTTGCCAACACCGCGAGTGCCGGTAAATAGATAGGCGTGAGCGACCCTATCGGTCTTTATGGCATTCTTGAGCGTCTGGCTGATAGCATCCTGCCCTACGACCTCATCAAATGTCTGCGACCGATATTTTCTTGCTAAAACCGTGTAACTCATTTTCAAAAGAAGGCCGGGTTTACCCACAGCACAGCCAAGCTCACGCTTATGGCTGCTCGGTTCCCCGCCTGACCAGATTCACGGGCTCGGCTTGCATGGGACCCGGCCAAAAATCTATTACGGATTATTTTAGTACGCCTCTATGTCCAAAACAGTATAACAAGGCGAACCTTAATTTTCCACAAAAACATTCTAAATCGGCAAATTTTGCCGGAATTCACCAAAACCGGCTGCATGTTCATTATTGACATTTCGGGCAAAAGCGGTATAAAAGGGACAACCAAAAAACAGTGAATTGCTATTCAACACTATAGGAGTCAATAACAATGGATGCTGGGATCTTTAAGGCATACGATATAAGGGGTGTTTATCCCGACCAGTTTAACGAAGAAGATGCGTGGAAAATCGGCTGTGCGACAGCCCGATTTTTACCGTCGCTGCTTACCGGCTATGAGCGGGGGCAAACAAACGCCCAGGCCTTATGTGTCGGCAGAGATATGAGAACGCACGGCGAAGCCCTTGCCAATGCCCTTATCGAGGGCATTACCTCCACCGGCGCAAATGTAATTGATATAGGAATGATTGATACGCCACAGATGTATTTTGCCGTCAACCATCTGGGTACGTGCGGTGGCGTGCAGGTGACGGCGTCGCATAATCCGGCTGAGTACAATGGGTTCAAAATTTCCGGCCAGGCAGCAAAGCCCGTTGGTGTCGATACCGGCTTAAAAGATATACAACATATTGCTATGGCTTTGCTTCACACAAAAGGCAAGGTTAGCGGCTCCGTAGAAAAACGCGACTTAATCAGCGACTATAAAAATCATGTCCTGAAATTTCTGAATCCCAACATAAAAAAGCTCAAAATAGCCATCGATGCCTCAAACGGAATGGCAGGCAAAATTGTGCCCGCTATTTTCGGCGATTTACCAATAGAAATAATCGCTCTTAATTTCGAGCATACCGGCAAATTCAAACATGAGCCAAACCCCCTGGTGGAAAAACATCTGGCTCAGGTTAAAAAAACTGTGAAAGAAAAAAAGTGCGATTTCGGCATCTGCTTTGATGGCGATGCGGACAGGCTGATAATGATTGACGAAAAAAGCAAAACCATCGGCTGCGACCTGATGACAGCTTTGATGGCCGGGTATTTTCTAAAGCAATGGCCAAAATCAGCAATTGTGTACGACTTGCGCAGCAGCTGGGTCATTGTTGAAGAAATTCTCAAAAATGGCGGCACGCCGCGCAGGGAACGTGTGGGGCACGCTTTTATGAAGAAGGCACTGCGAGATTCGCACGCTGTATTCGGCGGCGAACTCTCAGGGCATTTCTATTATCGTGACAACTACTACGCTGATTCTGGAGTGATTACCCTGGTGCATGTTTTAAACATCGTCAGTGAAACCAAGACGCCGATAAGTGAGCTAATCAAACCACTGCGAAGATATTACAGCAGCGGTGAGATAAACTTCAAAATTGAGGATAAACAAGCCAAGATGGATGAGCTTGCAAAAAGATACAGTGACGGCCAAATCGATAATCTGGATGGAGTAACTATCCAGTATAAGAACTGGTGGTTTAATTGCCGTCCGAGCAATACCGAGCCGCTGCTGCGACTAAACGTCGAAGCCAAGAGCAAAGAGCTGCTGGATGAAAAGCTGAGCGAAATCGAGAAACAACTCGGTCGGCCGGAGTGATATAATAATCCGCGAGTTGCGAGTGGGTATTGCTTAGTCCGCCACGGCGGATAAAACTGAAGCAGCGAGAAATCACAAGGAGGTGAAAATAATGGAGGTTCACACAAAGACATATCAGACACCAAATGGGCTGGTTAAAGGCGTACAGACCAAATGGCCGGGATTCAATATTTTACTGGTAACCGGGACCAAAGGTTTTCTGGCCTGTCCGGCCATAGATGTAGATGCCTGCCAGCGTTACGGCGTAGCTGCTGCATTAGTAGAAAGTACTCCGGATAATCCCATAGGAACGCTCGAACGTTTCCCAGAGCGCAAAGTTACAAAGATAAATACAAAGGCCAGAGAGCTCGGCATCAAGGAAGGATGTCAGTGATGCCTTTGCGATTATAGCATAACATTGCAATAACCAATAAGGTTCAGATGAAAAAGAAAGGATATTAAAATGAAAAGATTCTATTCTACTGCCGCAATCGTCATCATCTTTTTATTTCCTGCAATCTCAGCCAATGCCAAACACGCCTTAGCA
>CAZZHL010000194.1:0-5176 GCA_964653945.1 uncultured Pirellulales bacterium | reverse complement strand
GGCGTCCATTTTCTCAGCCAATGCGATTATGCTTATACCGGTTTGTTTTTCGCCGTTGATTATTGCCCAGTTTATTGGTGCGGCTCCCCGGAGTTTTGGAAGCAAGGAGGCGTGAACATTGATGGAGCCTTTCGGTGGCAGGTTTATCAGGTCATTGCCGATTTTCTGGCCGAACGCAACAACAATAATCAGGTCCGGCTTATAGCCGGCTATTTTCTGGAGTATTTCTGGTGTATTTACGTTATCTGTTTCAATGAAGGAAATTGATTGGGCATTCGCCCAGTGGGCTACCGGTGTGGGTGTTGGTTTTCTGCCCCTTCCTGCTTGCCGCGGAGGTTGTGTTACAATGAAGTCCAAGCTATGACTTGATTTTGCCAGAGCATTCAGGCATTCAAGGCCGAATTCACCACTACCCAAGTAAACTATATTCATTTTTGCTTCTCGCCGCTCGAAATCGAGTATCACGACTCGCGCGATTGCTCGTGTTCTTCCGTTAGTTTTTTAAGCTGTTTTCTGTGTGCGATTTTAGCTGCCCGGCCCATGCGATTAATGATTGTCATTCCCTCAATATGGTCGTATTCGTGCTGAAGCGCCCTTGAGTACAGGCCTTCGGCTTGTTCGGTGAACTCTTTGCCATCAAGGCCGGTAGCGGTAACTTTGCATTTTTTGTACCTTCGAATTTTGGTGAAAATACCCGGCGCAGACAGGCATCCTTCCTCGAAGTCTATAAGGGGCCCCTCCCGGGTGACGGTTGGGTTTATATAGACCTTTAATTTTTCTCTGCTTCCATCGAGTGATATTATAAACAGCCGAAGCGACACACCTGCCTGTGGTGCTGCCAGGCCGATGCCTTTGTTTTTCATCATAATCTCGGTCATTTTTTCTGCCAGCCGGCGGATATTATCGTCGATTTTTTCAACCGGCTGAGCACGCTCCGCCAGCACCGGCGACGGGTAGCGCGTGATTTGACATTTGTTTACATCAATATCCATCATTTGGTTAGTGCAATGGTTAGAATCAAGAGGCTTTTACCATAAAGTAATTGAAAGACCTATTTTTTTTCTTGGCTGTCTCTATCGAAAATCTTTTTAGAATTTCTATCATAAAATCAATTCTGGAATCATACTTTTTAGGAATAAGACTGTTGAAGCGTTCTTTTGTTATTTCATCTGTATTGCTAAAGGAGCTAATGCCTATTTCTTTGCAGCTCCTATTATCCAAGCCAGCGAGATACCAGCTTTCTATCTCTTTTATTATGACTATAATGTTATCTTCATCCAATCTTCTGCTAAATATTTTTTTTGTGGCGTCTTTTTTTGCTGATATACAAGGCAGGCTGTTGATATCTGCCCAAAAAAGGTAGGCAGATTTCATGGATTTTATAGATTTGAGAAAATTTCTTGTTTTTTTGGGTGGTTCCTGCGCATATTTCCAAGATTGAACAAAGTCAAACTTTTTTTCAAAAGTTGGCTTTATCTTTTCAAAGAATCTTTCGTCGTCGCTGCCTTCAAGGAGAACCCATAAACGTTTGTATGACATGTCTTATCCTTCAAGTAGGTTTTGAACGTAGAGTTCATCAAGCCCCATCTCATTCTTGAGAAATATTTTTACCTGTTTTTTTTCGCTTGGTCTGGAGATAGTGGAAAACCCACCTTTATCGCGGGAGATGAGCAACAGGTTTTCTAATCCAGCATGTTTCACCACTTCAGGGCTGTGGGTAGTAACAATGATTTGTTTCTTTTTGGAGGCGTCTTTCATCAATTCCATTAATCTGGAGATAAGATGAGGGTGAACATTTCTTTCAGGTTCCTCTATAATGATAAAATCCTTTTTCTCAAAGTACAAGGCGGTTAACAGAGCGCTGATGTTTACCGTTCCATCAGAAATAAATGACGCCGGGAAGTACTTATCTTTATAGTAAGTTTCACTCAGCTTAAATAGCAAGGACCTATCAACAAATTTATCTGTTTTTAAGTCGTCCACAAACGGTAGCAGGTCTTTTATCAGGTTGGAGAATTTCCTCTTTTTTTCGGCGTCCTCTGTAATGTTTTTTAATACCAAAGACAAATTATCCCCATTCTCCTCCAGTTCAGATTTACCCGTTACAAGAGCAGCTTTTTTGGACAACTTCGGATCAAAATCGTAAATAGCTATATTGCTGAAAGCGCTCTCGAGTGGAGGAAAGAAAAAATAGGGGGTTTCAAGCAAAAGGGTCTTCGGTTTCAATTTCTCCCGTAGAAATGGGGGAAATATATCTTTCGCTGTTGCCTTTATGCCCGCTGGATGTTCCAACTTGAATTTGGGAGTACCCTTCTCATTGTGTATGATTATCCTTCCAGTACCAATAGTCTTAGACTCCCGCAGTCTACCATTCTTTGCTTTTATCAAGGGAGCGTATTCCGATTGTAAATTCAAGGAGTCCTTCTTAATTTCAAATTCTGTTCTTTTAGTTCCGAATCTTAGAGCAAACTCGTAGTCAACTTCATTTATCCTAGCGATTACTGATTCTGTCACCCTGAGCCCAAATATATCTGGAATGAACGTAATCTTTAAGGAAAGTAGTTGTGGTAAAGGAAGACCAATATTTGTCAGATATTCAGAACCCTGAAGGGATATAGCATTATCAAGCCCGAGTGAAGCTATGTCTCTAATAAATTTGAATATCTGTGTAAAATTGGACTTGCCGGAAGCATTTGCACCAACGAGCACATTGAATCTTCCAAGCTCTATGCCCAAATCCTTGAAACTTTTAAAGATAGATACTTTTATTTTTTTGATTTCCATGATTCGGTTCCCTTTTAAACAGGCGTTTTGAGCTTTTAAGCATTATTTAGCATAATAGAAGGATTTTTGTCAAGCTTTATCAGAGATGCACTTTGAAACATCAAACATATCTGGTTCCAAGATTTAACGTGTTTCTTTCCCAGAAAACTCCGTTTTTATATCCCTGAATGGCAGGAGTGGTTTCCGCCAGTTGCAATCTTTTCTCGGCATATAGACAGAATTCTTCATCTATCTCTACCATGACAAAACTTCTTTTTAATTTCTTTGCGACAACGCCGGTAGTTCCAACGCCAGCAAAAGGGTCAAAAATGACGTCTGCCTCATTTGAGCTGGCAAGTATAATTTTTGCGAGCAGCTTCTCCGGTTTTTGAGTTGGATGAGGTGTATTTTCGGGCATCGACCAGAAAGGAATCGTGATATCCGTCCATATATTCGAAGGGCAGGTTAATCTGAATTTGCCGTTTTCGTCTTCGTTCCAGTCTTTAGGCCTGTTGTTTTCTCTATATGGAGCGAGGACTTTTCTTTTTAATTTTACTGCATCCGCGTTGAAGGTGAAATCGTTGGACATCGTACAGAACCATATATCCTCAGAATTGTTTTTCCAGTCTTTTTTTGCTCCCCGACCTTTTTCTCTTTCAAATGTGATTCTATTTCTGACTATGAAGTATTTTTCACAGAGTAAATGGATTGCCGAGGAAGAGCGCCAATCGCCACAAATATATATTGATGCCGTTGGTTTCAGCAAGCCGGTCAATTTTATCAGCCAGGATTCCATCCAATTCATGTATTGTTCTGTAGAAACGTGCCTGAAGGAGCGAGTATTAAAAGTTTTTGAAAGGTTATATGGCGGGTCAATAAAAAGAAGGTCCACGAATTTTGACGGAAGAAAATCCGCTACTTCAAAAATATCCTGGTTAATAACCTTATTTAATATTTCTTTTGATGAAACCGAACTGTGTATTTTTAGTATGTTATGATGATAATTTCCCCTCTCATTATCTGATAGTGTAATGGTTCGATTTCGTGGCGCTTTTGTCATCTTGTTAGCAAACCTCACGTGAAATCCGCCAAAAAGACGGCGGACAAGCCCGCCAAAAAACGGAGAGCAGGCGTTGGGTTAAATATTTAAATACATTTTTATCTGTTGTCGAATTCTGTTCCGGTGAAGATATTTCCGAGGTAGTGTTTTTTGACGGTCTCGTTGCGGATGATTTCTGCCGGCGTGCCTGCTCCGAGCACTTTGCCGTGGTCGATAATGTAGGCGTAATCTGCTACTTCGAGCGTCCTTTCGACATTATGGTCAGTAATGAGGATACTGACGCCGGAGGTAACGAGCCGGCGGATTTCGTGCTGTAAATCCTCGACGGCGATGGGGTCAACTCCGCTAAAGGGTTCATCCAGAAGAATCAATGATGGGTTTGTTATCATAGCGCGAGCGATTTCAAGTTTTCTTCGCTCGCCACCGGAGAGGAATCGTCCCTGGCTATCAGCGACTTCGCTTAGCGCAAAACGCTCAATGAGCATATCTGCTTTGCGGTTGCGCTCGGCGCGGGTGTACGACATTGTTTCCAAAATAGCGTATAGGTTATTGCGGACGCTGAGGCGCTGAAAGATACTTGGCTCCTGTGAAAGATATCCGATGCCGAGACGTGCTCTTTTGTACATAGGCAGCTTTGTAATATCGTGGCCTTCAAAGATGACCGAGCCGCCGTCAGGGGTAACCATTCCCATAATCATTCTAAAGGTGGTGGTTTTGCCGGCACCGTTTCTGCCCAGAAGTCCGACTATGCTGCACTGACCGATAGCAATAGATATTTCGTTGACGACAGCTCTGCCGGAATATTTTTTTACCAGCCCACGAGTTTCAAGCAGAGTCATATCCATCAAATTTGTATTTTGTATTGTGATTTTCATATTACGTGTGAGATATTATATCTATATCGGCAGCTAAAGCCAATTGTCTTTTACGCCACAGGCGTATAAATTTAGCCTGTTAAGCTCAAAAGTCCGAACCGCGTTTTTTCAAAAGCGGATAAATATTCTGGCATTTTTGCGACATTTCTGCTATAAGGCTTGTTTTGACATAATATAAGGCTTGTTTTGTTCATACGCCATAGGCGTATTAATTTGAGAAAGCGTATGTTTGCGGTTCTAAGCGATATACATTCCAACCTGGAAGCCTTAACCACGGTTCTGGCTGATATTGAAAAAAGGGGCATAGATATAATTTATTGTCTTGGCGATGTGGTCGGCTACGGTCCGAATCCAAGGGAGTGTCTTGATTTGATTATAGAGAAAGCCAGGTGGTGCATTCTGGGCAATCACGATTATGCGGTTTTTTATGAGCCGACAAATTTCAACTACGCAGCGGAGCAGGCAAGTTTTTGGACAC
>CAZZHL010000193.1:0-5193 GCA_964653945.1 uncultured Pirellulales bacterium | reverse complement strand
TATATCAAAAAAACCGGGTCAGCTTATATGCCGCCGGCCCCTAAACCAATATCGAGCAAAGAAAATTTCAAGTTGACCATTGCTACGACTATATCTCCTAAAGACATTGAGAGGCAGTCGAAGGCGATAGACAGTTGGATAAAGCTTGGGTTTAAAGTTGTTTCGATAAATTGTGCTGAAGAAATCGGACTACTGCAGCCATCATTTCCTGATATTAAATTCATTCAGGCAAAGCGAGATGCGAGAGAAATGTTTGGCAGGCCTGTTATATATTTTGATGATTTTTTAGAGTATTTTAAAAAAGATGATTCTGAAGTTTGTGGGATTGTAAACTCTGATATCTTCCTCTTTGGTGACAAGGGTATAATCTCTTTTATTAAAGAGCATGCGAAGGATTCTCTTGTTTACGGTTCAAGAATAGATGTCGATTCATTGGAGATTTTAGAGGGTGATGTTTACGAAGATGGATTCGACTTTTTCTTTTTCGATAAATCACTAATATCCTGTTTTCCAAAATCTGACTTTTGTGTTGGAATGCCCTGGTGGGATTACTGGGTGCCATTAATCCCAGCTTTGGAGAATATTCAGCTTAAGAGGCTTGTTTCCGGCTTTGCATATCATCTTAAGCATTTCCGCAGATGGGATGAAGAACATTACAATCTTCTGGCGAAAAGGATTTTTGAATATTTGCATGGAAGAACTGATGGAGATTTTTATTCAACTCCTGATAGTAATCCGGGAATACTCTTGGCGGAGATGCTCCTGGCTTACCGGCGTCAGGATATTATGAAAAATGACCGCAAAGAAGGTGATGAGTTATCAACAGGAATTATCTCTCCCTGTATCATTGATTTCTTGAAGCTAAGGTCATCCGAGATTTATTACTCCAGTAAAGAGTTAGCAGACAGACAAAATGCTCTGGTTCTTTCGCAGAAGAAGAAAGATATTTTTGTCCATAAGACCGAACCGGAAATACAAGGAGCAGATAGCCTGCGTGCAGAATACGAGGTCAGCATTGTACTTTGCACCAAGGATAGGGCCGAGTTGCTTGACCGGATGCTTGCCAGCCTGAAAGAAGCGGCCAAGCGTGTAACTTATGAGGTAATTGTAGTCGAGGGTGGTTCTTCTGATGACACGCTTGATGTATTGCGCAAACATAATGTTAGAAAGGTCTACAGTGAGTCAGAATGGCTCGGGCCAGACAGGCATTCCTGGCCAAAGTTGTACAATTTTGGCTTTTCAGAGGCCAATGGTAAATGGGCAATGTGTGCAAGCGATGATATTGTATTCAGCAAAGGCTGTATTTCCGAGGCGATTTTGTTCCTCAACAAGCAAAGTAATGATGTGGCCGGTGGGGTCTTCTTCTATAAAAATGTTTATCCCACAAATCCCGAATGGGGTAAGTATGGTATCGATTTTACTTACGGCCAGAAGCTTTTGATGAACTATGGACTGGTTAGTCTGGATTGTTTCAGAAAAGTTGGTGGACTGGATGAAGCATATAGGTTCTACTGTGCCGACACCGATTTTTGTTACAAGTTGTATGAAAGAGGCTTGCAACTAATCCCGTTACCATCAAGCTTTATCGCGCACGATAATGTCCTCGATGAGCAAAAGAAGGCAAATTACTCCGCCAGCGACAGAGATATCGAATTACTGCAGCGGCGCTGGAAACATTTTGTTCCTGCAGAAATTCCGGAGCCGAGGCGTTTGACCTGGCAGGAAGACCTTTTTGAGGCATTTAATTTGCCGAGTAATTTGGAAAAAATCAATTCTGGCATCGAGAGTTTTTGGCACGGACTTGCATATTTTCAGCGTGAGCTGTTCGAAAAGGCAAAGTCAAAATTGGTTCAAGCTGTTGAGTCTCGCTGTGACCACTGGCTGGTTCACTGGCTTTTGGCCAACGCGGCGTATAAGTGTGAGGATAAAGCTTTGGCTGAAAAGGCGGTGCGGCAGGTAATAAAGCTGGCACCGGCTTTTGTTTCGGATGATTGTTTGCGTGCAGCACTTGCTCGTGTGTTCTGTGACCGAGGCAGTCAGCTTCCAATTGACCAGATTACCGATTTCAACCAGAGGTCGAGGGACCGCTGGCTGGCGGAAAAAGCCGCCAACATATCGCCCGGCTTGCGGGTGCTGGATGTGGGTGCTGGGACGTGCCCGTACCGTTCGTTGTTTTCTCACTGCGATTACAAGACACACGATTTCAAGAAGCTCGAAAAAATAGAACTAGGAGATACTGAGGGATACGGTCAGATTGATTATGTTTCGGACATCACGAATATCCCTGTTGACGACGCGTCATTCGATGTTGTCATATGCACGGAGGTGCTTGAGCATATACCGGAGCCGATAAAGGCGATTGCCGAGATGACGCGGATATTGCGGCCCGGAGGCCAGTTGCTGTTGACGGCGCCTCTTGGTTCCGGGTTGCATCAGTTGCCATTTCACTTTTATGGCGGTTTCACCCCACAGTGGTATAAGCATTTCCTGCCACGATTTGGTCTGGAGTTGCAGGAAGTTCAGCCAAACGGCGGTTTTTTTAAGATGCTGGCACAGGAGTGCGCGCGAGTCGCATGGACGTTACCGAAGCACCGCGCTTTGCACGGTGATAATGCCGGCATTATCCAGTATATATTTGGCCAGGCCATTCCTCGGTACTTATTTGCGATGGATGAACGGTGCTTCATCGACCAGTTTACCGTTGGCTACCACATCAGGGCTGCTAAAACTCAAAAGCTTGTTTTTCCAATGAAAGATAATGTCTCAGAGTGTATCGGGCAAAGTGATGCTGCGCCGGCTGTGGGGCTTACTGCGCTTATTTTCAGCAAAGACAGGGCGTTGCAGCTTCAGGCGACTATTGATTCGTTCCAGATGTATTGTCGGGATAGTATTACCGCCAATCTCGGTGTGCTGTTCAAAGCATCAAATCAGGTCCACCGTGAACAATATGAAAGATTGAAAGAAAAGTTTCCCGCAGTTGCCTTTGTCGAAGAAACCGACTTCAGGCAGCAGGTTTTATCGGCGATAGAGAACTGCAAATATATGCTCTTTCTGGTTGATGACAATATCTTTGTCAAACCATTCTCTTTCAAAGGTATCATCGCCGCTCTCGATTCAGAAAAAAAAGCAGCTGGGTTTTCTCTTCGTCTCGGCAAAAACACCACTTATTGCTATATGCTCGGTTCCGAGCAGAAACTGCCCGCCTTTGATTGTGTCCGCGAAGGGATATTGAAGTATTACTGGCCCGACGCCGAGTGCGACTTCGGCTATCCACTGGAACTCTCAAGCTCTGTTTACCGCTCAGACGAGATTTTGCGACTGCTCAATCAGGTCGATTTCTCGAATCCTAACACCCTCGAAAGTGAGATGAGCCGGAACAAGAATGTCTTTGTCTCAACGACTCCGTTTTTGCTGACTTTTGAACAGTCCGTGACGTTCTGCAATCCCATAAACGTTGTCCAGCGCGTATATGAAAACAATAAATTTGGCACAATACACAGGTATACGTCCGAGCAGTTGGCGGACTGCTTCTCTCGCGGTATGGCGATAGATGTGCAAAAATACGTCGGCTTCACGCCTGATTCAGCACATCAGGAAGTTGAGCTGTATTTCAAACCTGCTGACAGAGTAATTTCAGAAGCACAGACGACCGGGACCGGCTGCGAACACCAGGGTAAGGTCTTGAAACCAGAGTTTTCCATAGTAATGGCAAATTACAACAACGACAAATACATAGGCCAGGCCATCGAATCTGTTTTGAGTCAAACGTTCACGGACTGGGAGCTAATCATCGTTGATGACTGTTCGACAGATGATTCTCTGAATGTAATCAAAAAATATCTTGGTGATACTCATATAAAACTAGTTCAGCACAAGGAAAACCGTGGTTACACGGCTGCGTTAAAGACAGGTATCGCCAATGTGCAGTCAGAGTATTTTGGCGTCTTAGACAGCGATGATTGCCTCCTGCCGAATGCAGTGGAAACTATGCATGTATATCACGTCAAATTTCCTGATTGTGGGCTTATATACTCGCAATTTGCGTACTGTCATCAAGACCTTACACAAAGGAGCATTGGCTTCTGTGATAAAATACCACCCGGCAAGACAGCTCTTGATGTAAATGTCGTTAGTCATTTTAAAACCTTTAAGCTGCATGACTATCTAAAAACATCGGGTTACGATGAGACTATCTTATATGCCGAAGACGTTGATATCGTCTATAAGATGGAGGAAGTGACCGGCCTAAAATTTGTTGATGAGTGTCTCTATTTTTACAGGGAGCTGCATACTTCGATTTGCCATTCGGAGAGCAAAATTAATGTTGCAATAATGTCGAGAGTGAAAGCGAGAATAAACGCTTTAAAAAGAAGGTGCGCTGTTTTAGCCGAGTCAGGCGACAAAAATTTTGAGGATTTATTCGCCCAGGCTATTAAACAGGCAAGGGCAGTTCATAAAGATGTTGAGCAGTATTTTGTAGTACTGGCAGAGCTGTATGAGAATAATCTGTTACTGCCGGCTTTAAGCCTTCCTGCTGATTTTAAAGGAAGAGATGCTGAGGGCAGATTATTGTGGCTTGCAGCCAATGTAAACATAAAATTCGACAAGCTGTTTGAGCTGCTTGCAAGTCAGCAGGATTCGGAAGGACAACCGCTGGTTACCGTATATATGGTAACGTATAATACGCGAAAGTTTATCGCACAGGCCATCGATTCTGTTTTATCGCAGGTTTATAAGAACTTCGAAATTTTGATTGTCGATGACGGCAGTACCGACAAAACTAAAGAGCTGATAGCTTCTTATTCGGATGACAGGATTCGCTATATTTATAAGGAGCATAAAAATTATGCTTCGGGGGTGAACAGAGCGGTAGCTGAGGCAAAGGGTAAATATATTATGGTTGTCGATTCGGACGATTTTATTGCCCCCGACTACATTGAGAAAATGGTGGCTTTCGCTGAGAAGCATCCTCAGACAGATTACTTTTATCCTGCCCAGCTTACTCTTGTGAATGAATCCGGTAATCAAACAGGCCAGCAGTGGAGCTACATGGATTTTTCAGAGAACAGTGTTCTTCCAGCCTTTTTGTTTAAAAATGGCTATGGGCCGATTCCGAATCCAGGAAGTCTGAAAAGAAGGACCCTGTTTGACAAGGTCGGATTGTATGATGAGGTTGATACTGTCGAGGACTTT
>CAZZHL010000192.1:0-5197 GCA_964653945.1 uncultured Pirellulales bacterium | reverse complement strand
AGAGCACTGAAAAAACCCGCAGTCAAAAATGCTACAGGAACAAAGGGATTCTGAATACCCAGATAAGCACAACCCCCCAGGATAATCAACAGTATCAAAAATACCAATGCTACAACACTATACTGCCTGAATAAATACGCATAGGCACCTTCGCGAACGTACCGAGCAATGGTTATCATTTTCTCATTTCCTTCGGGGGCAGCCATAACCTTCCTGTAGAAGTATATCGCAAAAATCAATGCGAGGACGGACCCTGCCGGTGCTATCCACCAGATTGTCGGAATGCCGGCCAATGCGATTATGCTCTCAGAAAAATCCACTTTTTTTGCTCCTTTCTTAACTACTACTAAAATTAATGCTTATAAAATACCCGTTAAAACAGTGGAGTTTAACGAAACAGAGCCATTTTTCAAGTATTTTATTGCGGCGAACTTAATAAAAAGACGGAAATCTAAACTCACAAGAGAAAGCTGCCTGTGCTTTTTTATTATGTGTGATAATCTGCGTTGATTTTTACATATTCGGAGCTTAAATCGCAGCCGTAGCAAAAATCGCTTTGCTTTCCTGCGCCCAGAGCCACTGTTATTGTATGCTCAGTTTTAGAGATGACCTTACTTGCCCTTTTGGCGTCAAATTTTTGTGGCGTGCCATTTTTGAAAACAGTTATATCGCTCTTTCGACCAAGCTCAAGACAGGCGAGCTTACAGGACAGCTTATCGGGATTCAGTTTTACTCCTGCTGAACCGACTGCACAGATAATTCTTCCCCAGTTGGGGTCTGAACCATGGATAGCACATTTTACCAGTGGATAATCAGCTATTGCCCTCGCGGCTTTTGCAGCATCGGTCTTTGTAGCTGCACCGTTGACAACCACCTTGAACATCCGTGTCGCACCTTCTGCATCGAGGGCCATTTGTTTGACTAAATCATCGCACAACTCCGCCAATGCCTTTGCGAATCTTTTATATCGTGGACATTGACTTGTAATAGGCCGATTCCCCGCCAGGCCGGAGGCAAGGATTATCGCGGTATCGTTCGTACTTTGATGACCATCAACCGTCAGTTTATTTAACGAATTACCTATAGCCGCTTTCAATGCCTTCGACAGTAATGGTTTCGTTATAGCCACATCGGTAGTAATAAAACAAAGCGTTGTTGCCATATTGGGGGCAATCATACCGGAACCCTTAACTGCACCGGCTAGCGTAACTTTTTTGCCGGATATCTCTATTCGACGAACACTCTGCTTTGGCTTTGTGTCGGTGGTCATTATCGCTTTTGCAAAATTCAAACCTGCTGCTGAGGTTGCTGAAAGCTTTGTCGCTGCCTTAGCAATACCTGCAGTTATTTTCTTGATTGGTAACTGCTCACCGATAATACCAGTAGAGGCAACAAGAACGCTGTGCGGCTCCTCATCAGTCTGCTTGGCTGTTTCGCCACACATTTTGATTGCATTTTTGATACCCTCTTTACCTGTGCAGGTATTAGCGTTGCCGGAATTGACAATCACTGCTGAAATATTAGGGCTTGTTATATGCTTTTTGCAGATTTGAACCGCTGCGGAAGTAATTTTATTGGTAGTAAAGACCGCCGCTGCCTTCGCATCTGTTGGACAGACAAGCAGCCCCAAATCCAGATTGCCGGATTTTTTAATCCCGCAATGCACCCCCGCTGTCAAAAAACCCTTCGGTGATGTAATTGTATTATTTGCCATTCTTATGCCTCATTAAAGAATTTTAGTGTTTTTTGACCGAGGGTCACTGATAATTTTCTGGCCATTACTTAACTTTCCGGCGATTGCCAGAGCTCTGAAATCGGCCATTGGGTCATAGAATTTCTTGCTCAAATCGATTGTGTTGACCATCATTCCTGCGCGGTTTTGCTTAAGCTGTTTAATAATTTTGCCATCCGGCTGGACAAAGCAGGATGGATACGGCGAATAATACCCGCTTGCATTTGCCATACTCACCCAGAAATGGTTCGTCGCCGCTCGGCACTGCATCGTCTGCCGCATAATATGAGAATGAACGCTTGGCCCTTTCTGCCTTGCGTTGTAAAACGATTGCAGAATACAATTTACACCCTGTTTATAAAGCTCTCTATAAAGCTCCGGAAACCGCAAATCAAAACATATAAGTAGCGAGCACTTTACGCCGTTTATGGTAAAGTTCACAAATTTATTGCCGGGCGTAAACCGCCGCAGCTCGCCGGCCACACAAAAACGCTTGTCATACCGGTCGCGTATTTTGCCATCGGGGCCAATCAGATAAAGACTATTGTGCGGCTTGCCCGCCGTACGTGTGGCGGGCTTATTCGGCTTGGCCTGCCCCCGAATGTTTTTATCGGGGGTCAGCGGATGGACACTGCCTAACGCAACCCACAGCTTCAATTTACCCGCCAAAGCCGTTATCTTGGTGGTCTCTTCTTTGAGAAGTTCCCAGTTGAAGCCGTCGAAATTCGGAAAGTCGAAACCGATGTATCCGCTAATCGCGCATTCTGGAAAATGCACAATGTCCGCCTTAGCCTTGTGCGCTTTGCGCAGAAATTCCTGAATCTGCCGGGAATTTCTTCTTATCGACTTTCCTACAGCGAACTGACAGGTCGCAACTTTCAGTTTGCCTTTTTTCATCCTAACCACCCTTTATTTCATGACCTTAGCATAGATATAGCAATCGTGGAATTTGTCACCGACTTTGAGGTACTTTTTCAGTAGGCCTTCCTTCTTATAACCGGATTTAATTGCAACGCTTTGGCTGGCTATATTCTTTTTAGCTGTAACGATTTCAATTCGTACCATGTCCAGATTCTTTGCGACGAAGTCTTCCAGTAATTTAACGGCCTTAGTAGCAATTCCCTTGTTCCAAAACTTGCGGTCAATAAAATATCCAATTGCACACCTGTATGGGAATTGCTTATTAATTGTGATTCCGGCTCCACCAACATTCTTTGCGTCGGCAATTATGGCGAAAGTATATTTTTCCCCTTCTTTTCGTAATTTTTTTATTTCTCTAAGGAATTCTTTTTCCTGCTTTATAGTAGCCGGTTTTGCCGGAAAATACTCAAACTCAGGGTGAGAAAGAATCTCTAAGAACCTTTTGGCATCCGATATCAGCATTTTTCGCAATTTAACTTTCATAAATTTCTGCCCCCCTCGTTTAGTGACAGGTTATTCCATGCCCAGGGTTTCTTCAAGGCCGAAGATGATATTCATATTCTGAATTGCCTGGCCGGACGCACCTTTTACCAGGTTGTCAATCGCCGAGAAAATTACGACTTTTCCCTTCACACAGGTTGCAAAGATATGGCAATAATTCGTCCCGGCAACATCCTTAACGGAAGGTGCATTATGGAGTATCTGCACAAACGGCTCCTCGGCGTAAAAATCATTGTATAGTCCTATCAATTGCTCAGCGCTTACTTTGCCTTTTGGCTGACAATAAATCGTCGAGAGAATTCCCCTGTCGAAAGGTCCTGCGTGCGGCTGAAACAATATCTTAACGGCTGAGCCGGCAATTTCGCCGGCAATCTGCTCCATCTCCGGCATATGGCGGTGCGTGCCGATGCCGTAGGCAAACAAATTTTCGTTCATATTGGGAAAATGAAATTTAATCGATGGATTTCGGCCTGCCCCGGTAATACCGGTTACCGCATTTACAATAATCGAGTTTGTTTCGACAAGGCCTTCTTTTAGTAGCGGCGCTATTGCCAATAATGCCCCTGTAGGGAAACAGCCGGGATTGGCGATTAAGTCTGCACCTTTTATCTGCTCTCGAAACAACTCCGGCAGGCCGAATACCGCCCGCGACAGATTAGCAGTATCGGTATGCTTGACTTTATAGAATTCTTCGTAAACAGCTATGTCCTTTAGCCGATAATCCGCACTGAAATCAACGACCTTTAGCCCTGCATCCAGCAACTTAGGCACAAATCCCATAGAGATTTTATGAGGCAGACAGCAAAGGGCCACGTCAGCCAGGCCGGAAAGTTTCCCCAAATCCAATGGCTCGATTTGCAGATTGCACCGGCCCTTAAACTGTGGGAAAACATCTTCCACCGCACCACATTCCTCCGGCAGTGCGGTCAGATACACAAGCTCTGCATCTGAATGCTGGAGGATAATCCGTATCGACTCAGAACCGGTATATCCGCTTGCTCCGATTATCGCAACTCGTATCATCGTGTTTTTTCCTTTCTCAAATATTACCCAAGAATATCAGTTTACTTTACAGCGGTCAAGCTTTCCTGCCGGCCAAAACAATCGCACAAGAGCCAATAACCAGCGCCGAGCCTAACAGGCAGGATAATGTCAGAGGTTCACTAAATATTACCACGCCAGCTATGTAGCAAAGCACAGGTTCGAGCAAAAGCAGTAATGAACCGATTTTAACCGGTACATATTTCATGCCCTGTGTCATTAATAACTGACCGACGGTGATACTCACTCCCATAGCAAGGATGATAAAGGCCGCCTTTAGCTCAACAGCGATACCACCCTTGAAAGCCGGTATTATGACCAGCCACATACCGACCACACACTGGGAAAAGTAAATAGCCAGCGAGTCATCCGTATCGTGGAGCTTGCGTATCAAGGTGATAGCTATTCCTGCAATCACCGCTCCAAGAACCGCCAAGAGCTCATATTTGCCAAAAACCAGCAATGTAAAACCCTGCCCTTTGTCATAAACGACAAAGTAAACACCAACCATAGCAGTAAAAAGAGCCGCAAAATTTATTATACGCAGCCGTTCCTTCAGGAAAATCGCACTGAAAATACTGCCAAAAATAGGGTAGGCACAGAAAAGAACCATCCCTTTGCTCAGTCCCAGTTTTATAATGGACAGGACTGATATGAAAACAGCTATACCTCCTGTAAGACCTCGCAAAAACAGGAGCTTCTTATCATTAAAAACAAGCTTTACCCGCCCTGACATCACAGCGGCAGCAATCAGGCACAGCCCTATAACGAATCGAAAGAAGACCAGCTTATACGCACCGATATATGAGCCGGACTTTATCAAACAGCCGGCCAAACAGAAAAACCAGCACGCCACAAATATAAAAGCTGCCCCTTTTGTCTTATGTTCTAATCTCGACATCAAAATATACTCTATAAAAAAAGCCACCGGAAATTCCAGTGGCTCTTTGATAATCTCAAAATTTGCAAACTAACGCTTCGAGAACTGGAATCTCTTTCTCG
>CAZZHL010000191.1:0-5202 GCA_964653945.1 uncultured Pirellulales bacterium | reverse complement strand
TCTTATACAAAGCTATTATATCAGCTTCTTTAAGGGCGTAATTATAAATTCGCACGTCATCGATAAGGCCATGCCAGAAGCGTCCTGTTTGTTCGGCATTTTCGCCGATATAAACAGGATAGCCATTACTCCTGATACCCTCATTACACGGTTTCGATACATCAAGCTTGCCATCTATATAAGTACGCATCTGACGACCATTGTAAACACTGACAATGTGATGCCACTCGTTTGCACTGACTCTCTCTTGTCCATTGAGCCAGGTGCTGCCGCCGATTGCGAAGTGGAATCGTCTGTCCGCAGACTCGGTAGAAAGCCGCCATGCCGAATCACCTTTGGTAACAATCGCTGTCCACTCTGCAGGAATAGAAGCTATATTGACCCATGCTGAGATTGTTATCTGGCCGATGATGTCGAATTCGGATTCGTCGTCGATTTTTACGTAATCGCCGCTGCCGTCAAATTCCAGAGCACCGGCAATTTTACCCATGTTAGGTCGCCAAACAGGGTCACCCTGTAGTGAGCCGTCATTGCCATTGCCGGAACTGTCGGCGGCGGTAGTACCTTCTGTTTCGTCGAATTTCCACCAGCCGATAAGACCGGCCAACTCGGCTGTCCCAAAGGTTAATGGACTTTGCCAGGCGCTATCTTTCGTGTCTCGCCACATCAACTTGCTGTCACGTTCTCCACCATCGTCGTCATCGTTAACATGAATATCCAGACCTATCTTTGAGCCGGTGGATGGCTTTGTTCCAAGCGTTGACCATGGAAACATAGCTTCCAGCCGATAGCCCGTGTCGACCGTCACCAATGCAAATTTAACTTCCTCTTTGAGGTAGGGTTCTCCACTCTTTCCAATGCTCGGGCTGGTTTTGTCCCAGTCAAAGTAGAACAGATGGTCATTTTCGCCATATTCGCTCGACTTGGAATTGTCGGCATCAATGAAAACCTCAATGGTGTCATCGAAGTAATATTCATCAGAATCATTCTTTAGGACATCATCGTGTACATCAACGAACAGATAAAGATTTTCCTTGTCCCACATCACTCTATAGGTGGTTGAGAGGTCATTCGCCGGCGGCACTGATGAATACATTATGTTTTCAAGTTTGTACTGTGAGGCAGCAGACCAGATGTCCTCTGCTGTTCCATCAATAACCGGTGTCTTTGTTGCCTGTGCGGCAACAGCAGGTATCTCTGCCTCTCTTTGCCATAGCTCTGCTTTAGCCTTGGCCTGGTTGACAACCTGCGAAATTTCTGTAATTGGGCCAAAAACCTCATTTAGCGGCGGCAGGCCAGTTATGGTTTTGTACTCAGTAAAATTATTAAGCTGCTCATCGGTACGAAATTCAACAATTGTCTGACTGCAGGACTTGGCTAACTGTTCTAACGCCTGCTGCATCTTTTCACGATTAGAGTTATCAAGATGTCCGATTATCGCCGGAGTAGCTACACGAATAGCTCCACCAGCATTAACCAGAACCAGCTTGCTTGTAGCCGGCGAGAGCTTGCTTATAGAATCTTTCAATTGGCCTTCGTTGCAAACAGATTTGCCTTGTTTGATTGCAGCTATGCAGGAATCTGTAATGTCTTTGTTTAGTGACAGCACAGTAGTCTTGTTTACCTGGCTCATATAACAGTAGAGCTTCTGCCCGCCGACTATGCCAATCTGGTATCCGTTAGAAGATGCATCTGCCCGGATAGCTTGTTGTTCACCTGTCATCATCAGATTGGCCGTTCCAAGCAGCGTTGTAATGATTTGTCGTGTCTGCTGGGGATTGTGGCTTGTAACTGCCAGACCTATGTTCGGCAGAAAAGGAACATCGCTTATAATGGTCTTATCAGAGGGTATAGCAAATAATATAATTTGCTCAACGTTGGCAAAAATTTCTCGACCGATGTCAAGTCCGGTTACCTTCTGGATTTTCTCACCTACCATTTTAGCCTGAGCTCCGTCTGCCTGAGCTAAAGCCATACTTACAATCGCAATTGCATCGGATGGTACCGCTTCGAGAGCCGCTTTACTTAAATTCGGTGTGCGGAACATATCGTATGCAAGGCAGTGGTGACCATCTTTAAATGAGACATCGGACCTATAGGTTAATCCACTTTCTCCAATAGCATAACTCGCAATCAAGTCATCAATGCTATTGAAATCAACAATAGCATTAGCCCAGAGTATTTGGTCGGGAATCTGCCCCGAAGCAAATTGCTTTAAGACACCTGCATACGTCTCGTCAACATTTGCCCAAAAAGTCAGAAAATTGTCCTGCCTTGTTTTTTTGCTGATTTTTGTAAAAGATTTATTACTTGAAACAAGTGTTGGTTCAGAAATGATACCCTTGTATTGCTTGATGCACCACTTGAGTTGCTCAGCCGGTTGCGCAATTATAATCACCTTGTCATCGTAGGCTACTGACACATTTTGAATATTCAAAGTCTCCATTCCCTCAATCAGTTCGCCGCGCTGCCCCACCATACCCAGTCCGGCAAGAATTATGCCTCTCAATGCGTCACTTTTACCGGGATACAATACGGCAACTCCTGCCGGGTTATTTTCTCTGATAGCTGTAATACCAACGGCCATCCCACGAATTTTTTTGAATTCAGCCATCATGCTCGGATTTAAAAGAGCAGCCATCATATCCGCGGGCGACTTACCACCGGGGCCGGTTGGGCCGCCGGGACCGCCGATAGCAGCAAGTGGATTCTCGAAAGGAGTCCCTTTTAGCATGTTGAGTACGGTCTCAATTTGCTTGCCGGGGCTTCCGAGCTCCGCATATATTAGGGTCTCAGGCGGCATCAAATCAGCTGGGTCATGGCTCATCAAATCGTCCAATAGCGGTTTTACCTTCTCGATAATCTCGGTCTGGTCGCCGTAGTCGGCTACAAGCTTTCCAAACGCCGCCCTTGCCCCGGACTCATCTTTCTTTTTCAGATAGCACATACCTTGTCGGTAAAGTGCCTGGGCCGCATTGTCGCGCGATGCAGAGCTATCTTGAATTATTTGCTCATAAATTTTTATCGCTGCATCAATATCACCTTCTACTTCCTCCGCATACAGACCCTCACGCAGCATAACACTTGCAGGTTTAGCCACTGCTATTGTGTTAAACAAGCCGAATGCAAACAAAAACATGATTGTCATAATTTTTAACTTTTTCATAATAGTTCTCCTTTCAAAAAATATTTACAGTAAAATGGTTACTTCGGCAAGTGTTATCCTACATTATAAATGTTACAATTTTGTTACAGTTTTATCCTTTTTTTGTTTTTTTAACGGTCTTTTTTATCACTCTAAGATAGTTCTAAATATACCTTCCTGACAATATGCCCCTTCCAACGTCCTTTAAGGCTCGAGCCCTGCTAATATAAAAACTTAAGGGCAGCAAGACCAAAAGGACTTGCTGCCCTTAATCTCCCCGAGTAGGGCTCGAACCTACAACCTAGCGGTTAACAGCCGCTCGCTCTACCAGTTGAGCTATCGGGGAATCACATTGAGTCGGAACAAACCAACACATAGTGCTCTAAAAACGCCTTTGCCGAAAACCTAAAGCATTATCTAAATTTTAACAGTTTCGTCAAGGCCAATCTTGCTAACCATAAAAAAATCGCCATAATACTGGATAAGCTGTCAGTTATATTGTATACTCTCGCATTTGCAAAAAATCGTTATGTGGATTAGCTTACAATCTGGTTAAATGCGTTTTTATGCAATTTTGGAGTATTTTTAAAAAACTTAGTGGAACAGAGAGCCCATTTAGCGCATCTTTAATATTTATGTATCAAAATGTCGATAGATTATTAAGTTCTGCTCGGCAAAGGAAGAAGCCGTAGTGGGGGGTTTCTGTTAATATGAGTAAAGACATATTGAATGTTGGTGGCTATACCATAGAAAAGCGTATTGGCAACGGCGCTCGCAGTACAATCTATTTGGCAAGTGACAATCAGAACCATTCAAAAATTGCCCTCAAACGTATTTTATTCGAAAGACCGGAAGATACAAGATTCTTCGAGCAGACAGAGACCGAATATAAAGTGGCCCAGCGGATAGACCACCCCTATGTCCGCAAGTGCTACAAACTAAGGAAGTTTCGCAGCCTTTTCAAACTGAAAGAGATGTTGCTTTCCATGGAATATTTTGATGGCGATACCCTCGAAGATTGCCCCGGCTTGAGTTTGGGTGATGTGCTGCTTGTATTCAGGATGGTGGCAACCGGCCTCAATGCTATGCATAGAGAAGGATTTGCCCACTGTGACATTAAGCCAAATAACATCCTTTTAAGCAAAGCCGGCTCAATCAAGATAATAGACCTTGGCCAGAGCTGCAAAATCGGAACTGTAAAATCGAGAATTCAAGGTACACCTGATTACATTGCCCCCGAGCAGGTTCAGCGTAAACCGCTCGGACCTAAAACCGACATCTTCAATCTGGGCGCGACAATGTACTGGGCCCTTACCGGAAAGCACATCCCAACGTTGATACCTAAAAAAAACAGTTTTGGCTTGCCCATGCCTCAGCAACGTCAACCTCCTCACGAATTAAAAAAACAACTGCCAACAGGAGTTTCAAAACTCGTAATGGACTGTATACAAGATGACGCTGCGGAGCGCCCACATGATATGATGACGGTTGTGTCGAGGCTGGACCTGACGATTCACAGCATATTCGGCGGCAAGATAAAAACGGTTAGACATGCCCCAAACAATAATTGATTTGCTGAAAAAAGCCGTAGAGGCCAACAACACGGATAGTTTTCGATGCGGCAATTTAATTCATTTGCCTGCCGACGGCAGTCTGATTGTAACCGGAGATATTCATGGTCATCGGCGAAATTTTGAAAAAATAGTTGTGTTCGCCGATTTGGACAATAATCCTGATAGGCACATCATCCTGCAGGAAATAATACACGGAGGCCCGGAAGACCTTCAGGGGGGCTGTTTATCCTATAAATTATTGTTCGACGTTGCCCGCTACAAATGCAGCTTTCCCGAGCAGGTTCATATTATTATGGGCAACCACGCTACGGTTTTTATCAATGATGGCGAGGTCTTAAAAGACGGCAAAGAAATGAACCGCGCGATGCGCAGTGCCATTGAACGAGAATTCAAAGACGACAGCGACGAGATTATATCAGCGATGAAACAATTCTTATTTTCAATGCCTCTGGCGGCAAGATGTGACACGAGAATATGGATTTC
>CAZZHL010000190.1:3064-5219 GCA_964653945.1 uncultured Pirellulales bacterium | reverse complement strand
GTATGAAAAGTCCCTGTAAATCATCTTGCCCTGAGCCAACAGGACGCCGCCCGTGCAGTACATTTGCTCATCACGGCCAAGCGGCTTGGTCATACTATTTGCCAGAATCGCAAGTGAAAGGACAATCAGTGTCAGGACAGCCAATATATTAGTGACTCTTGCAGACATCTTTAAGCTAATAAGGCCTCGTTTGCGCATTTGTTCGGTGAAGAAGAAGGCCGAAAGAAATAAGAGCTATTCTTTGCTACCGGGCATAGATGATAACAGCGAGGCAAAACAAAACATAGCAAAATAGTGCAAACCAGAATATAAAATTCTCAATGCTAAAGGTAAGGGTTAATGCGGCAATTGCCGTCACTATAGCAATACTCAGCTTCGTGCCTGCAGCGCCGATGAATGCAGCAGCAAAGCCAACATCGAGCAAAGAAGCGGTTACCATGCCGGCTGCTGGTGCGGCCTTTACAGGAGTAGTCAATAATCCGAATAATCCCAGCGATACCAGTAGCAGCTCCTTGCCAAAGCCACGCTGAGATAGCTGCCTTTTAAGCAAGTGTTTTGCTCGGAAGAACAATATCCTTGCCCGCAGTTCCTTACAATCCATTAGGTCTGCAATTTCAGCATACGACATCTGCTCGAAACATCGCAAAATCAGGACGTTTCTATACATCAGCTTCAATTTTGTCATCGCCTGAAATACTGTCTCTGATAGCTCTCTGCGCATCAGGTAATTCAGTCCGTCATCAAAGTCCTCAGATGTATATTCTGATAGGCGTTCCTTGCTGAAAGCTGATATATGTATCGTATGTTTTTTCTTTCGGTCCCTGAAATAGTGTTGAGCTTCACTCAATGCGATACGGAACAGCCAAGACCAAAATTTTTCGACGTTCTTTAATTCTTTCAAAGATTCTACCATTTTCAATAGTGTCTCCTGCAAAAGGTCCCGTGCCAAATCGTAATTTAGAGTAAGCCGATAAATATATGCAAAAAGTCTCCCTTCCGCCAATTGGGCAAGCTCGTTCATACTCTGCGGGTTACCAAGCTGAGCCTGCCTGATTAATAGAGCTAAATCTACATTTTCATCCATACTGTTCACTCATTGTATATAGTCCAGGAAATGGGCGATTCGTTACATCTTTTTTGGAAATTTGTTGAAAATTGTACAAAAAATATGACATAGACACCATCCGAAACCTCTTTTTGGGCCATTTTTGCAATAAAATTGCTCTGTAGAAAAAGCCGTGGCAGAGTGGAGAAATCTACTAAAAAAGCGGATTTAGCGCCTATCGACGGAAATGGCGTTTTACAGTTTTTTCACAAATCATAAAAAAATTACATTTTTTTAAAAATGTTTGTAACGTTTTCCACAAAACCTGGACTTTACTTATAGAAAGCTTGCCTCGGCAAAAGCATTCGTCGTAGCCGGGGCGAAAAAATAACCTGTTTTTATGGATTTAAGGAGACAAAAAATGAGAACCCAAACGACAATTTTAGCGACAATAATGGTTTTATGTCTAAGTACCGCGGCACAGGCCAAATACAGCGGCGGCGCAGGCGAGCCGAATGACCCATATCTAATAGCAACAGCGGAAGATATGAACGCAATCGGCGCAAATTCTAACGACTGGGGTGCGCATTTCCTGTTGGTCGCCGACATCAACTTGGCTGACTACACCGGCACGCAGTTCAATATCATTGGGAGCGAAAGTATCCCCTTCGTTGGCGTTTTTGATGGCAACGACCACAAAATCCGGAATTTTACATGGGATTCCAATGGTATAAGTCATATCGGCCTGTTTGGATATGTTTACACTAGCGGCCAGATAAAAAATCTTGGGATGGAAAATGTCGATGTCAACGCCGTAAATTGTGGCTCTATAGGCGGGTTGGTGGGCAGAAATGAATCCGGCACGATAACCAACTGCTATACAACCGGCAGCGTTTCAGGAGGCGGGGGTGTCGGCGGGCTGGTGGGGGCAAATTGGGAAAATGGCACTATTTTGAATTGCTATACAACCGCCAGTGTTACAGGAAGCGGGGGTGTCGGCGGGTTGGTGGGAAGCAATGGTTATGGTACGATTTCAAATTGCTATTCGACAGGCAGTGTTTCCGGAGAAATTTTTGCTATTGGCGGGCTGGCTGGATACAATTATGGTAC
>CAZZHL010000190.1:0-3054 GCA_964653945.1 uncultured Pirellulales bacterium | reverse complement strand
TTATGGTACGATTTCGGATTGCCATGCAACAGGCAGCGTTTCGGGAAACAATGGTACCGGCGGCCTGGTGGGAAGCAATTGGGATGGTACGATAACGGACTGCTATGCAACCGGTAGCGTTTCGGGAGACGAATATGTCGGCGGCCTGGTGGGAGACCATAGGCATAACACGATTTCAAATTGTTATGCAACAGGCAGCGTTGATGGAAACTCGGAGGTCGGCGGGCTGGTGGGACTCAATGAGTTCGGCACGATAACCAACTGCTATTCGACAGGCAGCATCTTGGGAGGACATCCTGCTGGCGGATTGGTGGGATCCAACGACTATAGTAGTATCAGTAATTGCTATTCGACGGGCAGCGTTCCATACGGTGGCGGGCTGGTGGGATATGATTTCGACGGCAAAAGTGTGGTTACCGCATCATTCTGGGATGTGAACACCTCCGGACAGACAAATAGCGCCGGCGGGATAGGTAAAACCACAGCTGAGATGAAAACTGCAGGCACGTATTTTGGATGGAGTGGATGCATCTGGACGATTGACGAGGGGAATGACTATCCGCACCTGGTGTGGGAAGGCAAACCAGGCCAGCCACTTTTCCTCCTACTGGATTTTCTCGAAGGTATTGGCACACAAGATGACCCATATCAGATTTCTAATGCTGAGCAGCTTAATCTAATTGGGATGTTCCCCTGCGAATGGGATAAACATTTTATCCTTGTGAACGATGTTAACCTGGAAGGAGTCACCGGCACGCAGTTTAATATCATCGGAAACGCGGATAATCCATTTACCGGTGTCTTTGACGGTAACGGCAAAAGAATCTGGAACTTTACTTGGACTTCTACTGGCAAAAGCTATATCGGTCTGTTTGGTTATATTGGTGAAGGGGGCCGGATAAAGAATCTCGGCCTGGAAAATGTCAATGTCAACGGAGGCACTGGTGATTATGTCGGTGGGCTGGTGGGAGGTAACCATGGAGGCGCGATAACGAACTGCTATGCAACAGGCAGTGTTACAGGGAAATGGAATGTCCATGTCGGCGGACTGATGGGATGGAATGACGGCACGATAACTAATTGCTACTCCACAGGCAGCATTACAGGAGACATTGCTGTCGGCGGGCTGGTAGGAGTCAATCATTATTATGGCACGATTTCGAATTCTTATTCAATAGATGAAGTTTCGGGAAGGTCCGCCACTGGCGGTCTGGTGGGAGCTAATCATGGCATGGTTTCAAATTGCTATGCAACGGGGCGCGTTACAGGAGGCGGTGGCCTGATGGGATACAATGACGCTATCGGTGTGGTTATCGCATCATTCTGGGATATTGAGACCAGCGGATGCAACACAAGTGCTGGCGGAACAGGCCTGCCAACTGAACAGATGCAGGCTGAGAGCACATTCATTGATGCCGGCTGGGACTTTGTATGTGAGACGGTCAATGGGGCGAATGAAGTGTGGACGATTAGAGATGGAGTCGATTATCCGAAATTAGTCTGGCAGGAGTGTTTTCCATTGTGGAACGAGGGTTATCAGGATTGGCTTGACGTTAATAAGCCGCCTTGCTGGTGCTATCCGCGACAGTGTCATGGTGATGCTGATAACCGGAAGGAAGGAAACGATAATGCAGGTTATTCCTATTGCCATTTCGACGACTTGAACCTGCTGCTGTCTGCCTGGAATATAAAAGAGCCGAATTATGGAGACCCATACCCAGGTGGTTCAGGTATTGCCTGGCCTGATACTAACATCTGTGCCGACTTTGACCATAAAGCAGAAGGCAGCACAAAGAGCGGATACTACCGTGTCCATTTCAACGACCTGAATATTCTTTTGAACAGTTGGAGTGTAAAAGAGCCGCCGGATGGGCCGGGTATTGAGCCTAACTGCCTGGACTGTCCGTAATGCAGGCAGTTATCGAAGTTAAGCTGACTTTGGCAGGTCGGTTTCAAATAATATTGGTGAAGGGCCTGTGCCGGCTGGATTCGGTGCAGGCCCGCGTTTTATCCCGTTAGAAAGAATGCCACGTCCTTTAGGCGGGGTAAACATACATAACGTACAACGAGGGTGGGGTCTAAAGCTCCACCCGAGTTTTCTAACGGGATTTATTTTGTCGTTCTTTCAGCTTTTGGGCAGAATTATTTTGAATGTGCTTCCCTCAGCGGGTTTTGATTCGACCGAAATCAGGCCATTGTGCGCATCTATTACTTTTTTGCAGAAGCTAAGGCCAAGTCCTGCACCCCCACGTTTGTCTTCGCCTGCCCCTGCGTCTCCCGACGCAAGTCGGGGCAGCGGGACAAGAAGACGTGGGGGCAATTTTGCATCCGACTTAGTGGTAAAAAACGACTCAAAGATATTTTTTAAATTGTCCGGCTCAATACCACAGCCGGTGTCACTGACCTCTATCTGAACTGCATCTGTTTTTTCTACAGCACGGATGGCCAGGATACCGCCACGAGTAATCATCGCATCGCGGGCGTTAAGAATCAAATTCATCAATACCTGCTGAATTTGAATTGGCACTGCCCGCACAGACAAATCTTTCGGAATTTGAATTTCTACCGTTATCCCGTCTTTCGTAAAGTCCCGACACAAACAGGTAAAAATCCCTTCAACTAAAGTAACCAGCCGAACCTCTTTCTTTTCCTGTGCCTCGCCATTAGCAAGAGCCAGCATACTTTCCATAATCTTTGAGGCGCGCTCACAATTTTGGGCCGTTTTTTCGAGCGCCTTTTCTGAAAGGGCCTTATCGTTGGGATTTTTCAGGGCAAGACTCGCATATATCTTCAGCGGGGTGAGCAGATTGTTGATTTCGTGAGCTATCATATAGCTGACGGTGCCGATGTTGGCAAGGGCTTGAGTTTGAGCTATTTGTGATTGTAAGGCATCTTTTTCCTGTTGCTGCTCAGCCAGACGCTGGTGCAAAGAAAGACGTTTTCCTATAATACTTGCCAAGTAACGGCTCCCGTTATAAAATTAGCTTTTGGTAATAGTTTTGGGTCTTATGTCTTTTTATATCGACTTCTAACGCAGTTTTTCTTGAACAATGA
>CAZZHL010000189.1:4603-5224 GCA_964653945.1 uncultured Pirellulales bacterium | reverse complement strand
TGTTTGGTTGTTCCCGCTGCTTATGAAGGAGCGGTGCGGTTTGCTGATGATACACAATATCTAACAGTAACCATTTAGTCAGTTTGAAATTTGGGTATTTGGTTCTTAACTGTCGTCGGGCAAATGTCGATTTAATACTGTATTGTGTTTTTTATCGAGAGGTAAAATGGCAGGGCAGGACGGTAAAAAGAAAAGTCCGGTGGCACTATTCTTATTGGCTTTTGCCGCAATTGCGGTTGTGATGTTTATTGCTAATTACAGGTCAGTGCTTTTACATGAACTTCCCGGCCCTGAGGGTGCAGAGAAATTGTCAACCTGTGGGGAGCGGCTTATAGCAATCTCTGCAAATGAGATATACAGCTGGGCTTGGGATGGTTTGTCTGAACGGCCTCAAATTAGCACTGTTAAAGCTCAAAAGGCGGTTGCTATGAGTTCTGACCGCCTCTTGGGTATTCTACCTGGTATGGATAACTTACTCGTACTCAGTAATCTAAAAGGTGACAAGGAATTGGGGCGGTTTTCGTTAGGTGTGGACAAAAAGTGCAAATTGCTACGAACAAGTCAGAATGGCAAATTCGCTGTTGCTGCACTTGCGATTGGTTATTCCGATAAGCAAATTCA
>CAZZHL010000189.1:0-4593 GCA_964653945.1 uncultured Pirellulales bacterium | reverse complement strand
CAACTGGTCATAATAGACCCTGACTTAAATTCTATCCGGCCAGTTGAGACAAAAACTATGGAGGGAGGGTTAAAGTTAAATGACATTGGCATATCTAACGACGGTAGTCTCATAGCAGCTGTTGGTGGGAGTGACAAAGGATGGCTGTTTGTTGCAGGTGCAAATGACAAACAGTTGCTCTGGGAGCATTATGTAGAAGATTGCAATGAATTCAACAAAGTTGTCTTTTCGCTGGATGGACAGGCGGTTTATGCAACAGAATCGGGCAGGTGTGTGTATATCTTCGATGTTTTGGCTAAAAAGTTGGTTAAACGGCTGGAAATGGATAGATATAAAACACCGCCAAACAATCCGCAGACAATTTCGTGTATGGCAGTGAATCCTGATGGTCGTCTGCTGGCTGCTGCCAGTTCGCCGATGTCAAAAGTATGGATATGGGATGTCAAAACCAGTGAAAAGATTGCTGCTATAAGCACCGGTCACTTCTCGACTTGTAGTATAGTATTTTCGCCGGATTCATCCTTGTTGGCTGGAACAAGAGGGGGTGATGGACCAGTAAAGGTCTGGAAAGTATCAAAGTAACTTTAAGCGGGCAAAACGGTAGAAGTTGTGAAAAGTTAGATATTGTGGTTCTTTCTTCATAATGTGAGGCAGAATCTATAGAAGAAAATGAGCAGTTCCAAAACTGATAATACTAACTTCAGGTTTTCTCAGATAAAGCTGGGAATTGTATGTCCGATGGCTAATGAACGAGAGACCGCTGTGGAATTCATCAAGGCGGTATTGAAGCAGTGTAAAGGTTTTGCATCTTTAAAGTTTTTTGCCGTCTTCGATAATGCCTGTAAGGATGGAACCTTTGATTTGCTGAAAGAGTTGGGAACGAGACTGCCTGAACTTCAGGTTATATGGGCTCCTGAAAATAGATGTGTGGTAGATGCGTATGTTCGGGGTTATCGTGAAGCTCTTAATGCGGATTGCGACTGGATATTGGAGATTGATGCGGGTTTTAGTCATCAGCCAGCGGAAATACCGCAGTTTTTTGATAAAATGTCTGAGGGTTATGATTGTGTATTCGGCAGCCGATTCTGCAAAAGTGGAAACTTTGCAGAAGCCCCACTAAGCCGACGTTTTATCAGTTTTGCAGGGAGTGTTTTGACTAATCTTTTGCTTGGCACAAAACTTAAAGATATGACAAGCGGCTTCGAGATGTTCACCAGAGATGCCTTGCGAAAGGTCCTGGATAAAGGAATTCAATCTCGTGGGCATTTCTTCCAGACGGAAATAAAAGCATATTGTCGAGACATGCGAATAGTTGAAGTGCCAATACATTATCGTGCACCCAGTCAACGCGTAACTGGTAGTGTTATTCTGGATGCTTTCAAAAATTTGTTTCGCTTATTTCGTGAGCGGCTGGCTGGTAACTTATAGCTTTTGATAGGGAAAATTTTGATTTATGAAAGATAAAATATCCGTCATTGTAACTTCTGTAGCTGAGCCGAATAAGGCTCTTCGAGATTTGGCGCTCGGCTGTAGAGAAAATGATTATCAATTTATTGTTATAGGTGACCAGACCAGTCCAGCCGAGTTTCACATTGACGGCTGTGATTTTTACAGCCTTCAGAAACAGAGGGAAACAGGTTTTAAGTTTGCTCAGCTGTGCCCGACAAGGCACTATGCTCGCAAAAATATTGGCTACCTTCTGGCAATTCGAAATGGTGCATCGATAATTATTGAAACCGACGATGACAATATTGCCCGCGCAGAATTCTGGAACCAGCGGCAACGAGTTCAAAATGTAGCTGTGCTTGAAAACGGAAGCTGGGTAAACGTTTACAGGTATTTTACGGACCAGAATATTTGGCCTCGTGGGTTTCCTCTTGAACATCTGCAGAGCCAAATTTCTCCATATGAATCACTTGAGGTAACAGAGATTGATTGCCCGATTCAGCAAGGGTTGGCTGACGATAATCCGGATGTTGATGCTGTATATCGTCTTATCCTACCGCTTCCACAAACATTTAGAAAGGACCGCCGAGTTGCATTAACCGAAGGTTCATGGTGTCCCTTTAATAGCCAAAACACAGCCTGGTTGGCAGATGCATTTGAGCTGCTTTATTTGCCGGCCTATTGTTCTTTTCGTATGACGGACATCTGGCGGAGCTTCGTTGCTCAGAGAATCGCCTGGCTTAATGGATGGGCGATTTTATTTCACGAGCCTACTATGAAACAGCAGCGTAACGCGCATAATCTGTTGCGTGATTTTAGTGACGAGATACCCGGCTATCTGTATAATAGTAAAATCCGTAAAGCATTAGAGACTTTGCCTCTACAAACAGGGATTGAGAAAATCGGCGATAATCTTAAAGTTTGTTATGAGAAATTGGTTGGTATGTCCCTAATAGGTCGGGAGGAATTAGAGTTGCTTGATGCCTGGCTTGGGGATATTAAGCAGCTTCGCTAATCTATGGGCTAATAGCCCTTTTTAAGCGTATGCAAATGGAAGATAAAAAGAGTTTTTGCAGTTCAGTTAATCTCGTCCCAAGTTATTTTGCTGTCTTCTTAGCTGCGGTTGTACTTTATATTGTGAGTTGTGCACCTGGGGTTCTCTGGCAGGATAGCGGAATATATCAATACCGAATCTGGCATAACGAAATTGAGAGCAAACTCGGCTTAGCCCTTTCTCACCCGCTTTACCATATTATTGGGATAGGTGTGAAATATATACCTCTGGGCGAAGTCGCATATAGGATAAACCTAATTTCAGCGGTTGCAGGGGCATTTACTGTCGCAAATCTGTTTTTGCTGCTGCGATTATGGCTAAAAAGGATTTTGCCTGCCCTCATAGCTGCTGTGACGTTGGCACTGTCACATACGATGTGGCTGCACGCAGTGACAGCAGAAAGCTATTCTCTGTACACAGCGCTGCTGTTGGCTGAATTAGTAATGCTGGTGCAGTACGTTAATACAAAACGGATGGTGTTTCTATATTTTCTGGCATTTTTTAACGGTCTGGCAATTGCTAATCATATGTTGGCATCCCTTGCCTTTGTTTGTTATCTGGTATTTTTGATAACTTTACTAATAAAAAAGCAAATCAACTTAAGACACTTTGGGATTATTGCCGGGCTATGGCTCATTGGTGCAGCACCTTATGAGTTTCTAATCATAAAGAATATCATTAAAACCGGTGACATAACGACCACGTTAGCTTCAGCACTTTTTGGCGAAAGATGGCGTGGAGATGTTCTTAACACGAGTATTTCAGCCAGGCTTGTCAAAGAAAATCTGATTCTTATGGCATATAATTTTCCCACGCCGAATATTGTATTCTTCTTTATAGGTCTCTATGGGCTAAAAAAAGTGTCACTGTCTAATAGTTTCACGAAGGTTCTTCTGGCATTATTAGTACTATTCTTCGTATTTGCCTTTAGATATACCATAAAGGATAGATTCACATTTTTTATGCCTTTTTATTGCTTAGCCGCAGTATTTATCGGAGTGGGAATACACATTTTTTTCAATCTGTACCCTCGAAAGTTATATACGATTGTGATTTTTGCGTTTGCATTTCTGCCATTGGCAGCATATAAATTTGTGCCGATAATTGCTGAGAAAGCTAAAATCAATTTAGGAATAAAGAGAACAATTCCCTACCGTAATGAGTATATATGGTTTCTGCAGCCTTGGAAAACCTGCTATAATGGCCCGGAACTATTTGCTAATGATGTATTCAACACGGTTGAGAAAAATGCAGTAATTTACGCCGACACCACAACCGTGCCGTCGCTGTTATACGTGCAAGAGGTCAAAAAAAAGCGAGGCGACGTGAAAATTATATCTAGCTACGGCAGCAGCAAAGGTTCGCCGGAATTTAATGAGCAAACATTAACGAAGTTGCTGGCTGAGGGAGCTGTTTACGTGGTTTTGCCCATAGAAGGTTACTGCCCGGCTTATTTGCTTAAGGATTATGATTTCATTAAAACAGGGCCGATATATCGCGTGGTCGATCGGCAATAGAACGTTTATCATACAGTAACAGAAAGGACAGTATTATGAGCAAAGTTGCTATCGTACGTACAAGACCGGAAACCATTTTGCAGGATGTGCAGAGAGTGATGCAATTGGCTCAGGTCAAAGATGCGCTGGAAGCTGGTGCAACTACTATTCTTAAAAACAATTTGTCATGGCATCTGATGTATCCGAGTGCCAATACGACTCCATGGCAATTGGAGGGCACAATACTTGGGTTGCGAAATTCGGGATTTAAAGAGCTGGTATGTGTTGAGAATGAAACAGTAGTGACCAGAGTCAAAACAGGAGAGATACTGAATAAGCAAAGGCCCATCTGTGAGCACTACGGCGTGCCTATTAAGTACAATTTCGAATCTTCAGATATGAGCTGGAAACGCTATGAGCCTAAGGCGAGAATGCTTGCGCTGGATAAAATCTTTCCGAAGGGCATTTTCATACCGGATTATTTCCACGGGAAAAACGTTGTACATCTACCAACAATCAAGTGTCACGCCTACACTAATTTAACAGGTTCCATGAAAAATGCCTTCGGCGGCCTGCTTGACAATAAACGACATTATT
>CAZZHL010000188.1:0-5236 GCA_964653945.1 uncultured Pirellulales bacterium | reverse complement strand
CCTCCGGCTTCGAATCGCTCACAAAAGAACAGGCAATCGCTGATTTCCGAAGCCACGAAAAGGAAGGCCTCTGCCACACCGTATGGACCTTCCGCACACCATTCATCGCCGGAATATGCAATTGCGACCAGGCTGACTGCCTCGCGATGCGCTGCACCGTAAAACACCAAATCCCCATTATGTTCCGAGCCGAGTATATTGCTGCCGTTGACCCCGACCTCTGCAACGGCTGCCGGCAATGCATGCGTCTCTGCCAGTTCGGCGCCATAACCTACAGCGCGGCAAACAATAAAGTTGTCATCGACCAGACCCGATGCTATGGCTGCGGAATCTGCCGCTCGGTCTGCCAAAAGGACGCTATCCGTCTTGAGGAACGCCGCACCGTACCTGCAGCCGCAGGACTCTGGTAGGAAACACCTGAGGAACGCTTTTGTCCCCGAAATCCTTAGTCGGGGATCCACGCATCGACTCATCTACCCATCCACGCATTTAAGTCTTGCTTCTGCAATAGGTTGTAAAAAATTCTGATATAACTAATGGCCATACAAAGACATACAGAAAATAATCAATCAAATACGCAGGTAGTTGCGCGCAAAAATCCAAATTTTTGAATTTTTTTTATTCCTTTCTGTATAAGCACTTGTGCATTTTCATCCCTCGAAAAATCCCTCAATTTTCAATCAAACGTGCAGGTTCGTCCAATTATGGAGGGGTGCTTAGCCGTCGCCGGTACGGCGACGTAATACTTAGCCCCGACCCCTGTGGTCGGAGGGTTGTTTTGCATTTCCCACGATTAAAATCGTGGGAGTGGGTGTTGAAATTACAGAGTTCACCGTAAAAATCAAAATTCCCGACCGGCTGGCACGGCTGCTCGTTTGGCTTGTCCTTTTCTATCGTCGCCTTCGTTACGGCTATCCTTTTAGGCGGCTCCCTTTAACAAAGGGCAAATTCGCCATCGTTGACCCTTCTGATTTTCCTCATCTGGCCAGATACAAATGGCGTCTTTGCACTGGCCGGAACACCTTTTATGCCGAGCGTTCTGTGCGTTCACCTTTTGGCCGGTACACTCGAATCCTCATGCACCGCCAAATCCTGAGCCTGTCGAAACAGCGATGGATCTGTTCACCGCATTCACTCATTTACTCATCTACTCATTTACGGGATACGAGCGACGGGAGACGAGCGACGAATCTCGTTATCGACCACATCAATCGCAACGGCTTGGACAATCGAAGGGCCAATCTTCGTTTTGCTACAATTGCTCAGAACGCCTGGAATTCTCGAATGAGGCAGAATCGTTCTGGCTACAAAGGCGTATGGTTTGCTAAGGACAAAAGCCGGTTTCGCGCTGCTATATGGCACAACAACAAGCGCATCTATCTCGGCTATTTTGATTCCCCCATCGATGCCGCCCGCGCTTATGACGTTGCTGCCAAAAAATATCATGCAGAATTCGCAGTTCCTAATTTCAAATCTTAAATCTTAAATCTCTTACATCTGTTAGCCCCTTGCACTGCAAGGGGTTTTTTCGTTTGTTGTTAGCCCTCGCCGGAATTTATCCGCCGACTTGTCCGGCGTAGCGAAAGCGAAGTCGGAAGTTTTAACGAAGGTGGACGGCGACGTTATATTGCCTGCCCTCCATAGCTCAAAGGGCGTCGGAGGGTCATTCCTGCGAACGCAGGAATCCACTTCTGTCATCCTTCGTCCTTCGTCCATCTGTTAGCCCCACGCCTGCCCTGAGCTTGTCGAAGGGCTTGCCTCGGCGTAGCCTTTAGGCGAAGCCGGGTCATTCCTGCGAACGCAGAAATCCACTTCTGTCATCCTTCGTCCTTCGTCCATCTGTTAGCCCCACGCCTGCCCTGAGCTTGTCGAAGGGCTTGCCTCGGCGTAGCCTTTAGGCGAAGCCGGGTCATTCCCGCGTAGGCGGGGATCCAGTATTTAGCCCCGTTGCTTGCGACGGGGGTGTTCTTATTGCCGCTTGCGGCAGGTGGATTTATCAGGGGGTTATTTATCGGTTAGCCCCCACCCCTGCTTGCCCTCCGCAGTATTAACGAAGGATGGGTGGTGGGGGGCATATTTATTGCGGTTTTGCTTAGCCCCGTTGCTTGCGACGGGGGTCCAAAAGCCCACCGGTTTATCCGGTGGGTTATTCATCCCTTAACGCAGGTGGATTTATCCTGGGGTTCTGTTCCACCCCGCACTGCGGGGGGTTTTCCATACAAAATCCTCTTGACTTTTCCTCTCTTTTCACCTATTATATTCGTACTTACCCTGCTGTTTTGCGGGTTTCTTATCGTCTCAGCGGGGCAGCGTTACAAAATACTTATTCCGATACTTACTGCGTAATTAACACAAGGTATGCTTTTTCCCAATCGCGAAAATATCGCGGCAATCTTGCGAATCGTTAGTTGAAATATGGGTCATATTAATTCCCCAACAGGTATTTGTATATGTATCACTCTCTTTTCAAGTCCAACTATCGTTTCTGTAAACAGAGAATCAAAACGCCGAATCTTATCACAGTATTTTTTATATACCGTATTGTAAAAATTCCTAAGAACAAAACTTAGAAATACATACGGCGCAACGGGGGCGCTTACTGGGATACGACAATTAACATATTGCCCAAGTGACAAGTGGGACATTGGATGATCCAATTCTACAGTTGTTTCTTCGTCAGAATCAAAATCAAAACGCAATGGAAATGGAACTAAACTCTTTTTAACAACCTCGGCGTACAATTCATCGTTTTCATATATATCTGGATTGTTTTGGTATTCCTCCAGATAGGGAGATGGAAAGAACGCAAGACGATGTTTTATAAGTTGATTTTCCTTAAATCGGTATAGCAATTGTATTAAAGCGCCATCAACCATTTTGAGATTGTATGCTTTAACCCTATCCAGTTCGTCATATATTTCATGATATGGCAAATTTTTCAAAGCCACACTTAAATTGTCATCTTTGCTAAAACCGATTTCTACAATCTGTCCCGATTCATCTTTCATTGAAGGGTAATGTTGGTGGTTACATAAGCTGAGGCCTACAATGTCTGAAGTTAGCTGTTCAATTTGATTACGAACATCTTGAAAAGTGGTCATTTCTCACTTGCCTTGTTAATTAACATTTTTAATTTTTTTATTTGTTCTGTGCCTAAATCTTCCAGATATATTTTACCGGATTCGATATCCTTTAAGAGTTCGCTTAAATCACTCTTTCCTTTTTTGACACGTTTTTTCTCTTCGGCAGTCATATCACGGTTAACGATATTCAGGTGTTCCCGCTCTTCTTCGGTTGGATATTTAAATTTAAGTTGGAATTTATGTTTTTTAACTTCTTCAAATTCTTTAGTAAGTTTCTTCATATCATTTCCTATTCCCAATACTCTAACCCAAGCTTTACTACGCGTAATAGCAGTAAATAGTCTATTTCTTACACTTGCTAAATTACCAAAAGACGAATAGCAGTCTTGTGCATTAATAATATAAATCATACCTGCTTCATTACCTTTAGCTCTATAAATTCCAGTAAACACAATTGAATCAGTATCAGGTTGAAAGAAGATATCTGGAGAGGCATCTACGCCAGCAAGATGTGAATTGATATCCTTTTCGTATAGAAGCTTACGGATAGGACCTACCTGTTTCCGTGTCGATATTGGATCGGGATTGATTACTACAATATCATCGGGCCGCAACTCGTCATTTTTCAGGTTATCTACAATATTATTGGTAATCCATTCGGCTTGTTCCTCTGGCGTATTGAAACAATGAAACTGAATCAAATCATCGATTGGGGAATGGTTCTCAAGAAAGACAGGGCTACTTTCTTCTGTACGAGCCAATGTTACTTTATCACCATCTTCTAAACTCCCATCCTTTACAGTATAACCAACCTCTTCCCATAAATGGTTATGATCGAATATTTGAACCAGTCCCGTTCCAGTTTCAGCATCTGGTTTTCTGTAAATCCCAAAACCTAAAGCATGTGCTGTAGCAAGTACAGGTCGTGAATTGCGATAACATTTTTCAAGTATTATATCTTGCTGGGGTTTTCCTGCTTCATAGCTTGTAAATCGAACACGGGGAGTTCCATCAGGATTTGTTCCAAATATATCTTCGGGAGATGGTAAAGATTTTGAGTTCAAATTTTGAAGTTCGTCATAAGCATAAACCAGGCGTTTTTCTTGCCCTAACATTTCATAACACAAACGCAAAAATGAAGGTGGAAAATCTTGTGCTTCGTCAATTAGAATAGCATCATAAATTGGCTCACAAGATCCTTTAAATTGATCTAATGCGGTCTGGCATGCCAAATTGAATTCGTTGTTGCGTCCAAACTTTGCCCTAGCAGTCCCGTAATCATAATATTCCAAACCATTGGACTGACAGAAACTGTAATATATCCCGTTTCTTTCACCACCACCCGGAGCTCCCCATGCATGTATAACATGTAGATTGCCCCAATCCGGTTCTTCGTTGGTTTGTTCGATGACGAATGTATTGATGAATTGTCGGAACTGTCCTTTCAGCGAGCGAGTGTTAAAAGTTACGGCAATCTTCCAGTCAGGATGCTGAGCATGAATATAAGCTGCTTTTAGAGCCAGTACGATAGTTTTCCCAGAACCAGCCAATCCTCGTATTCTTTGTACGCCCTCGACAGTTTCGATCACCGCACGGCCTTGAAGATTATCAAGATTAGCGATAGAATCTTCTAATTGTTTCAGCTTTGCCCCTCGGGAGTCTTCTCTTTCGACAGTTCTCTTTTTGCGTCCCTTGCGGATAGTCGAAATAGCCTGAATAACCGAAACCAATGACTCATAAATAGCTGCATCATCCCATTCAAGTCCATCAATGATTTGTTCAACAGTATCTACATTGCAGATGGGATATTCTTTGTTTTTCGTTACACTTTGTAACGCTGGTGCAAATGTAACAACGTTGATAGGAACGAGAAGGGTTCTTCCCTTCATCAATGGCTTATGGTTACGAAGCTTCGATTCCAGCTTGTTTGCACTGTCATCTTGAGCTTCTTGATAGCCTTCGGTGTCACGGCCCTCTATCAGATTGAAGATGACAAGCCCTTTTTCTCTTGATATCCAAAGAGCATCTATTCGATATGGACCCTCTGGCGTTCCAATGATGGGATACCCGATATAAAGAAATCCATCATAGTTCTGGTTGTTGTCAAAAAAGCTGGCAAGCCTCTGGCTCGCTACAGGTTTCTTTGTCGTACC
>CAZZHL010000187.1:0-5254 GCA_964653945.1 uncultured Pirellulales bacterium | reverse complement strand
GGCCTGAGCTGTCCATCTTTATTTCTGCCGTGCGAAGTAATCCAGTAGATGCGGTCTGCTATCATAGTTGCGCCTTCGATATCGGCTTCAAGGTATTCCGGCTGAACATCGAGAAAGTTTGTCAGGTCATAAGAACAAATGGGCAATCCACCTTTTTTTGTTTTGTAAACTCTGAGTGTGTTGTTTTCATCATCAGCTACGATGAAAGTATCTTCGCCTATAGCTACTGCTGCTGATGCGTCACTTGTTCCCTCGTAGATGATAGGTTTGTTAGCAGGGCTGCCGGCGAAAGAAAAGCTGATGGCACCACACATCAAAGCAAAAAAAATTATGTGGCCAATGATTCTCATTTGCGGTTCTTTTAAGATTTGCCTTTTAGTAATTCCTGCAGCCGTCCAAGCTCGCCGGATTTCATGTGGTAACTGTGCTGGTCATCGGGGAATTGGCCGGTCTTTATTTCTTTGCTGTAGCTGTTGAACGCTTTGATTGTGGCATCAGCTAAATTAGCGAAGCTTTTTGAAAACTTTGGCCCCGGTCCATGGGTCAGTCCCAGGATGTCAGGTGCAATTAGAATTTGTCCGTCACATCCCGGCCCTGAGCCACAGCCGATTACCGGCACCTCGGAACGTTTAGTTATAATTTCAGCCGTTTCTGTAGTGATTCCCTCGAGCAATAGCAAGCTTGCACCTGCCTGGGTCATCTGCTCGGCGAGGGCTATCAATTCCAGAGCCATTTCAGCGGTGGTTGCCTCAGCCTTAAATCGTCCGAGCTTAGTTATGCTTTGCGGCCTGATGCCAATATGGGCCATAACGGCCATGCCGGCGTCACTAACTGCTTTAATTACATCGAGATACGCTCCGCTTGCCTCGATTTTTACAATCTGGGCGCCTGCTTCGGCGACGAATCGGCCGGCATTTGTCACGGCCTCGGCAATTCCAATCTGATAAGATAAAAAGGGCATATCTGCAACGAGACATAGATTCGGTGCCCCTCGGTGGACTGCGGCGGTTATGGCAACCATAAAATCCATCGTAGCCGGCAGAGTCGAGTCAAAACCGAGCATTACCTGCGCGGCAGAGTCACCTACTAATACCATCTCTGTGTCGGTTTGAGATATAAGTTTAGCGGTAGTATAGTCATAGCAGCTAACGGCAACGAATTTGCGGTTTTCGTTTTTGGCTGTCACAAGGTCTTTAATCGTAATTTTGGTGTCCACAATCAGTTTTCCTTAAAAAAATGCTGAAATAAATAACAGGCTATTAGTTAAAATATGAGAACAAACTTGTTTTATCAAGCGTAATTTATTATTGATAATGGGCTAAATTTGCCTATTTTGGAAAAAACAAAAAATATTTTTGTTTTTTATAAATTTATTCTTGACAGTTTGACAAAAAAGTGTAGGTTTTTTCTTAGTTGTTAGTTTATTTCATTAAAGAAATTTTTGCTCTTTTTTCGATATTATAATAAAGAACTAAAATTTGTCAAACGGAGTGTCAGGACGCAATTATTTAGCTTTTCATCACCCTCCTCCGAAGCCAGATTCTGAAGTATTTAGAATCTGGCTTTTTTAGGCACACTCTTGTTAAAACGGGTAACTGCGAAGTTGCTTCCGATGTTAACATGGGAAGCATTGGGGAAATAGAATATTTCCACAGCAATTCAGCGGGGCAAAACAATCTTTGTACAAGATACAAGCCAGCAATTGATGTTGAAAATAAAGTTTCGCATGGAGATTTACCTGTGATTTGCTCAGAAAGATAAGCGAAGTGAATCGAGAGAGAGCGTTGCTTGCCCATGTGCTATCTACAAGTACGAGCTGGTTGTTTTTTCGAGGGAATAATTTATATGCTAATTCGGGAGCCCAAATAGTTAATATTCAGCAATAATCATCTGTCAAATGCTATAATTTCTGTCTAATCCTCATCAACTTGAAATAAGATAAATTTGTGCTTGTTCTGCGAGGTTATGCTTGTATAATAACTCCCTCGTAAAATCCAATGAATGACAAGATTTTAATGGAGATTGTATAAAATGGCAGATGCACCAAAAGCAAATGCAGTAGTAGGGCAATCAGGTGGGCCTACAGCGGTGATAAATGCGTCCTTAGTCGGCATAATCGAAGAGGCAAATAAACATCCTGAAATTGAAAATCTCTATGGCTCACTTCATGCAGTAGTCGGAATGGCCAATGACCAGTTCATCGATTTGACAAAGCTATCATCCGAGACTTTGGAAAAGTTGGTGGCCTCACCGTGTTCAGCACTTGGCTCAAGCAGAGACAAACCAGACGAGGAGTATTGCAAAAGAATTCTCGAAGTTTTCAAAAAGCGAAATATCAGATACTTTTTTTACATTGGAGGTAACGACTCTGCCAACACTGCTCATATCGTCAACAAAATGGCAGCCGCCACCGGTTATGAACTGCGAGCGTTTCACATTCCCAAAACTATAGATAACGATTTGCTTGTCACCGACCATTGTCCCGGCTACGGCAGCGCAGCCAAATTTGAGGCCTGTGCTTTAATGGGTGACGATATGGATAACCGGGCTTTGCCGGGAGTAAAAATCGATGTGATTATGGGCAGACACGCCGGCTTTTTGGTAGCCGCAACTGCATTAGGAAAGCAAAGAGACGATGACGGCCCACATCTTTTATATTTTCCCGAAAGACCGGTTTCGATGGATAAATTCCTTAGCGATATCGAAGGTTTCTACAAAAAGCTCGGCCGATGTATAGTTGCAGTCAGTGAGGGAATCCGTGATGCCGATGGCGTTACGTGGGCCAAAAAACTGGCTGAGGGAGCGGAAACCGACGCCCATGGCAATATACAACTATCCGGTACAGGTGCTCTGGCTGACTTTCTGGCACAACATGTAAAAAGCAAACTTGGTGTAAAGCGTGTTCGGGCCGATACCTTCGGCTATTTGCAAAGAAGCTTTGCCGGCTTGCGGTCGGAAGTGGATGCACGGGAGGCACGATGGTGCGGACGCCACGCTGTACAATATGCCATGCAGGAAAATAGCGGCTCTGTTGCAATTAAACGGCTGGATGGGGAAAAAAAATATAAGGTTGAATTATTCCGAACAGAGCTTAGCAGCGTGGCTGAAAAAACAAAATCTATGCCGGATGAATTTATTAACACTGAAGGTAATGGTGTAACCGATGCCTTTATTGAATACGCAATGCCTCTGGTAGGCGACCTGCCAAAAACAGAACATCTTATAGACCGTCCAATAATATAATTTTCTGAATCATAGATTTTCTGACAGGGAAAATCTGCCGATAAAAAGATGTCAGAAATTATGCTAGCAAAAATACAATACTACTTGTTTATATTGGGTTTAGTAATTTTTGCGAATGGATGTGCTCTCAATGCCCCAAGAACTCGTTGGGGCACTTTACCCACTCCGCCACCGGGGCCAAGATTTTATGAGCCGGATGGGCTTGGTGAACATTCTTACAACTATAGTCTTTTTGAGAATAACGGCATCGTGTATACTTGTAAGGCCGGCCATATAGATATTACTCACGTAAGGTGTGGTGCCGACCATACAAGATATCTTGCAAATAAAACCTTCAAAGCTTTAATGCAAAAAGACGAGGGATTTACATTTAGTGTGTCATTGGAACTTTCACGGCATAAGGTTAAGTTTGGTTATCCGGAATACTGGGATAGTTTATCCCACGGGAAGAAAGAAAAAATTGCAGAAATAATTGCATTTGAAGTTGGTCCATATTTGGCATATAACGCAACATTATGGCATGAAATTCTTACATGGTTTGGTGTCCACTTTGTCGGATTTGAGCAGGAGTTTAACTCAGCGTTTTCATGGGAGGATGTATATTCAAATCTTCTGGGTACAAAACTTGGCGTTGAGGCCCTAAAAGACACCAAGCACTCATATGACAGAGCGATGACATTGGCTATTGAACGAAAGCTCAAAAAGCTGGGTGCCAAACCAAAAAGTACCGCGATATATGCATCTGAAAGAATGAGGGGAGACTGGTACACAGGTTTTTTACATGTCGATATGATAAGAAGAAATATGGATATTGGTTTAGATGATGGTTTCGTTACACCGGTTATTGTTCCTGGTATTTGTTACGGTGCGAAGCCTGAATCGCTTGCTGTTCCTTCTATAGAAATACTATCAAGATACGGTTTTTCGATGAAACATGAAATATATCCGTATGAGTGGGAGAGAAACGAGATTTTGAGGGCTGTTTATCCGGGTGGAAAAGGGGAGGTAGTTGAACCGGAAAAGCATTTTGCCAGACTTATGTATTATATCAAAAGACAAGCAGTAGAAGAATACAACTATATTATCGATTAGACAGACTGCCCGCTTTCGACTATAAATTCTTTAAGAGTCAGACCAGGACATCTATTCAGCCGCTCGGATTTCCCATGTAAAGTCGTGCACTTAGAACGAAATTTGACAGTTCTATATAAGGGCTTTCGGTATCAGGCAGCCAAAAAGCTTATGGATTTTTATGGATTTGATGTTATATTGGAGATGAGGTTTAGCGGCGTAATAATTTGTATTTTTGGACTGATATATAAGGGTGAGCTGAATGCGGTCGTTGACGAACAATCTATCAGGGCGATGGCGCAGCTTACCTGTGGTCTGCGCAGTATTTTTTGGAGTGTTTTATCTTTTCCTGTGGTTATACATTGAGCCTCAGCTTGTCTATCATCGTTTCGAGGTTACCCAAAAGAGCCCGTTTTTCAAAACTGGCTGGCTGTTTCTGCAGGATTGCCTCAGCTATCCCGGCGGGCCGAGCCAGTACCTGGCGGCATTTCTCACACAATTGTGCTATTTTTCCTGGTTAGGTGCCCTGTGTATCACCCTGCTCGCCTGGGCGATTTACCGGCTTACAGCCTCGCTGACCACCATCGCAGCGGACAGTCCCTGGCGGGTTATATGTTACGTACCGGCCCTTCTGATGTTGATAATATGCGGTCGGTACGAGAACCCATTAAGCACGGGCGTAGCGGTATTGGTCGTTGTGTTTTTCTCGGTTCTGTATGAAAAGATATCTCCGCACCTTGGCGCGGCGCGGGTGATTCTATTTTTGATAGTTTGTGGCATTGCCTACTATGTTGCCGGCAGTGCTGCTCTGGTGTTTGTAGCTTTAGCGGCACTGTGTGAGTTTTTTAACCGACGCAAAGTCCTTCTCTGTGTGCTTTATCTTTTCTTCGGACTTGTTGTTTGCTGGCTTCTGGGCGCCTATGTTTTCGAGCTTGAGACG
>CAZZHL010000186.1:0-5284 GCA_964653945.1 uncultured Pirellulales bacterium | reverse complement strand
GGGGAATAGAATGAAGTATGAAATTTAGACTAACTTGTTTTTAAGCTTAAAAAAGGAGGAAAAAATGCGACCTCAAACGATTATTGTAATTGCTATTGTGACTGTATGTCTGGCTTCAGCTAATTTAGTATTGGCCAGTGAAACCTACTGGCAGGTTGGTTTTGGAAATTGGAGTAATGGCTCGAACTGGACAAATGGGGAGCCATATTCCAGCGATAGGGCCTACATTAATAATGGCGGCACGGCCCAGATTATGCTTCCGGGGGAGACCTGCAGCCGACTTTGGCTCGGCAGGGATTTAGGTACGAGCGGGTCGGTGGAAATGAATTCCGGCAGTCTTACTGTTATGGAGCGTGAAAACATCGGCTTTAACGGCGAAGGAAGCTTTGTTCAAAACAGCGGGACACATCATATAGGGTTGGGGTATGAGCCCAACTCGGCGGGATTGTACCTTGGTCAATACGTTGACGGCAATGGAGTTTATGAGCTTAACGGCGGAGAAATTCGGGCTGAGAACGAATTTGTCGGCTTTAATGGTAATGGCTGTTTCTTACATTACGATGGGAATAATCTAATCCAAAGAGACCTGCACCTGGGGTACAATCCCGGCTCGCACGGTTTATATATTGAGTTTGCCGTGACCAGTAATCTCATGGGTGGATTTGCAGTCAAATGTACGACTGTAGGACACTATGGCACAGGTGTTTTCAAGCAGTATAATGGCACGCATACAGTGGGCGGTAACCTGAAAGTCGGGGCGGAATATGGCTCTAATGGCAGTTACGAGTTGTATGACGGCAATCTTTCTGCAGACAGTGAGTACATCGGTTATTCGGGTACGGGGACGTTCATACAATATGGTGGAATACATGAGGTAAACAGCACCGAGCCGAACTATGGTGACCTCTACATCGGCTATACACCAGACGGCAACGGGACGTATGAACTTCGAGGCGGCCAGTTGTTTGCTGAGAACCAGTACATCGGTTACGATGGTTCCGGGTCGGGTCATTTCATACATACAGGCGGCGATAACCTAATCGAAAAGGATATGTACATAGGCTTTAAACCCGGCTCGCACGGGATATATATTTATGATTGTGCTGTGACCAGCAATATAATGGGTGGATTCGCAGCGAAATGTACGACCATAGGTTATGAGGGTACCGGCGAGTTCAGGCACTATGGTGGGACGCATATCGTCCGCGGAGCCCTGATACTGGGAAGAGAGCCCGGCTCGATGGGTATATACGAGATTAGTGATGACATACTACAGGTGGAAGGAAACCTCGAAGTTGGGCGGTATGGAATAGGAGAGTTGGAAATTACCGGAGGTACAATTGATATTTATAGCGACAGCAATGATGGGAAACTTATGATTTCCGAGGCAAGTTTTGTAAAATTGTATGGCGGGACTATTCATGCTAATGACCTTGTTATCGACCCTAATGGCAGCATGGATGTCACAGATGGCGAATTGATATTGTCTGGTGATAAGACCGCGATGATAGAACAGTATGAGGACGATGGGCTTATCACCGCATACGGCGGTACCAGCTCTTTAATAATTGACTTTGACGAGATGAACTATGAGACTACAGTGACAGCTTATTGTTCATTGGATGTGGCCGATGGCGATTTGTATAGAGACTGCGTAATCGACTTCAGGGACCTCGCTGTTATGGCAGGTAATTGGCTCGATGTGGGAACTCCTCCGTAGTCGGCAGGATGTTGAGATGGTTAGACAGCGATTTTGCACGATTCGGGGCCTGTACTGATTTGTTTTGTACAGGCCTCTTTTTTTATTGATTATTATTTATTGATAATTGATAATTGTCCTTCGTTTAACATTTATCAATCTCAATTAATGGAGTGAATGATGGCGCATAAATTTATCAATGAGATAGAGGCGGGGGAAACAATCGATGATATTTATCTGGCCAGAGACCCGATTCTCAGGAGCACAACGCGAGGAGATTTGTATATAGCGATGTTCCTTTCAGACCGGACAGGTCAGCTCAACGGGCGGATGTGGCAGGCAACTGAGGCGGTTTATAAAGCGCTGCCGAAACCCGGCTTTGTCCATGTGCAGGGAAGAAGCGAGCTTTATCAGAATAACCTGCAAATCATTATCAATAACGTCAGCGTTGTCGATGCCGATAAGGTCTGCCTCGAGGATTTTCTGTCGCGAACGGATAAAGACACGAAAAAGCTGTTTAAGGAAGTGAAGGAAATTGTAAGTCGGATAAAAAACACACACCTAAAAGCACTTGTAGCTGAATTTTTGGCGGATACCGAGCTGATGGAGAAATTCTGCAATGTCCCGGGTGGGGTAAAACTGCATCATGATTATCTCGGCGGTTTATTGGAGCATACGCATAACATGCTGCGAGTAGCAGTTGCAATACTGCCGTTATATCCAAAGGTGCAGGGCGATTTGGTTTTGGCTGGGATTTTTCTCCACGATATCGGCAAGACCGAAGAGCTTTCTTACGATATGGCCTTTACATATACTGATTCCGGTCAGCTAATCGGGCATATTGTAAAGAGCATTGTTATGGTAAATCAAAAAGCAGGTGAGTTGCGTAAGAAAGGAACAGAGGTTGAGCAGACTGTTCTGGATGCACTTGGACATATTATTCTGTCGCACCATGGAGCGTATGATTATGGCTCGCCGAAGCTGCCGGCGACACCTGAGGCGTTTATGGTTTATTATATTGATGATATGGATGCTAAAGTAGTCCAGGTAATTTCAGCGATTGAGAATGAACCAGGCGATTCGAACTGGACACCGTGGAAAAACGCATTGCAGACCCGGCTTTACAGGAAGCGTATAGAATAAAAAAAGCTGTGCGGACCCCGTTAGAAAGCTCGGTGTGGTTTTGAAACCAACCTTGTGGTATGTATTTTACCCCGATAAACGGCGGGCGTAGCTTTCTTTCTAACGGGGTAAAAGCCGCGAAGAACTTCACTTCAAGCACGGCTTGGAAATAAAGCCGGCCGAGCTCCCCCCTAAAAAGATTTAGCCCGGCCGGTTTTTACGCCTTTATTATTAAAATGGGGGATTCTTGCCACATTTAAGGTGGTAACCCCCATTTAGAAAGCTTGAGTAGGACTTTAACCCCGCCCAGATAGCAACTTTAGTATTTGCTTACAGGAAAAATAGCAATTATTTCTTGCCAATTAATTATTTTTTATCTAAAATGTGACATACGTATGTCACAGTTTTTGAAAAAAAACCTAAAAAATCGAAAGCTGTCGGTTTGTATAGGTTTTTTGGATTTTTGTGGGCTTTTAACGTAAGGTCATAAACATGGCAGTGAAAAAGACATGCGTGGACAAATGAGGAACATCATGGGGCAAAGCAGATAATTTAAGGTTTGGCTCGCGGGAAGCGCTAGCGAGTATTTTGTATATGCTGGGGGAATATAACGATGCGAGATTCTGAAAAGGGCTGGAAAAAACCCATTGAAGCAGTAGAGAAACTGCGCGCGCATAAAGCTAAGTTAGAACGCATCAGTCCGGTCACCAAAAAGCCCAAAAAAGTAGAGGAGCCGTTGCAGGCAGCGGAGGACTTATATGGGGCCGTGATGGAAAACACATTCTTTGGTTTCACGCTGATAGACCGCGATTACAAGATAGTTCTGGTCAACAGCTTGATGTGTAAGTATTTCCATAAACCTGCCAGCGGGCTTATTGGTAAGAAGTGTTTTCGGGAATTCGAAAAACGCGATTCAATATGTTCTCATTGCCCCGGTACACGGGCTATGGCAACTGGTCAGCCATCTGAGGTCGAAACCGAAAAGGTCCGAGATAATGGCAGTCGTTTTTTAGCTTGCATCCAGGCCTTTCCAACCCTTGATTCAGACGGCGCAGTAACAGGATTCATCGAGATAGCAGAAGACATCTCCGAACGCAAAAAGGCCGAGCAGGCCCTGCGTGCCAGTCGTGACTATCTTGAAAGACTAACTAACTCCATGGGGGATGCGGTTTTTTCTGTGAAAATACCAGACAGGGTAATTGAGTGGGCTAATGATTCCTTTAAACTCATCGGCTATGAACCTGATGAGTGTGTTGGTAAAACTACCGAGTTTCTCTACCCGAGCAAGAGTGAATTCCTGGACTTTGGCAATAAGTTAGCAAGTGCAATTGAATCGGGAAAGGACATATTACATGCTGAACAATCACTAAAAAGAAAAAATGGTGAGGTTTTTCCTGCTGACATCACGACAACCATATTTAGGGAAGAAGGTGAGGTTGTTCGTGTCACAAGCATTATTAGAGACATCACCGAGCGCAAAAAGGCGGAAGAGCAGATTGAGAAGTTAGCCAGGTTTCCAGAAGAAAATTCAAGTCCAGTATATAGGGTTTCAAAAGACGGTGTCTTGTTATATGCCAATCCTGCCAGCAGGAGACTAATCCTGGAATATCAGACAAAAATAGGAGATAAAATACCTGAAAAATGGATTGGAATGATTAAAAACGTCTATGATTCCGGGACCAGACAACAAGTAGAAATGGAACTTAATGGAAGAATATTTTTATTTGAGCAGGTTCCTGTAATTGAAGGCGGATATGTAAATTCATATGCAATCGACATCACCGAGCGCAAGAAGATAGAAGAGATGTTATCAGCCGCAATATACAAAAGCGCAATTCCGACGGCGGTAGGCGAGTCAGATGGCTCAATTATAGCCTTTAATGAAGCGATGGAGACCTTAATCGGGTACAAAATGTCTGAGGTGAGTGATGTCACGGATTGGGCGAATAAATTGTATCCTGACAAGAAATATCGAGAGTTTGTATGGAAGAACATAAAGCAGGCTCTGGAGGGGAGAAAACAGGATTGCACTGAATTTACAATAACATGCAAAGACGGATCTACAAAAGTAGTCGATTTTCACACTACATTTTTCAAGGGTGGCCTTGTAATACAGATGCAAGACATCACCGAGTCCAAGAAGGCCGAGCAGGAGTTAATACAGCAGCACAATCTGTTGCGCCTGCTGATAGACAACCTGCCAGATAGAGTCTATGTAAAAGATTGTAAAAGTCGATTTGTTATTGGCAATGATGCGGTAGTGAAATACGAGGGAGTTCAATCCGAAAAAGAGCTTCTTGGAAAAACGGATTTTGACCTTTACCCAAAAGAGCTGGCAGCGTATTTTTATGCTAAAGAACAGCAAGTTATTCAAAAAGGCCGGCCGATGATTAACGAAGAGGAATTATGGACGGACAAGCAGGGTAATGAGCCGGGGTTACTTACTACAAAGATTCCTTTGCG
>CAZZHL010000185.1:0-5317 GCA_964653945.1 uncultured Pirellulales bacterium | reverse complement strand
ACTCCACCGGGTGGTTACGCAAAATACTTCGCTGGACCTTGTCTTTCAGCCATTGCGAAGGTGTAACAATGTTTAGATACGAATTATCATAAACCAACCTTTTATCGCGATAGAGCTGATCGCTTGTATCGACCAGTATCTCGGGATAAATCGACAAGCTGGGGCACTGCTCACAACCACTTTCCCATCTTTGACAATTGAATGAATGTGCACAGTGGGCGGTAATTGACTGCATATCATGTAAAGTCCATACCGTCGGCTTTAGATGCGACAGAGGTGAAAGAGAAAAAGGATTAAAATAATCACCGTGCAAATTGTGTAGATGCAAAATATCAGCGGAGAGAACCAGCGGATTACTCACCAACTTGTGACTTCCCTGGAATTCATAATAAAGCTGGCCTTGCTGCCTGCATTGAATGCGCAGAGACCTATTGGCCTCAGTCGGAAAAGAAAAAGAGTATCTTGAATCGCTTGTTTTTTGCCCAACAAGCATAATCGAATCACATCCGGCATTACGCTGGGCTTCAGCCAGACGCCAGGCAACCTTGGCAGCACCACCGGCCCGGTCGTGGGTGTTAATATGAACTATCGAAAGCTGCTTTTGTTTTCTGTTCGCCGCGAGATTATGTCTCGAGCAGCGAACATCAGGCCTGCCGCTGCGCGCTCCTTTCAAAGCATATTCTTCCAGAAATTCCCGAAACACTTCATTGCCAAAAATAGGGTCTGTCATCTTGATTGTTTTATCGACTCTTCTTTTATATTCTTCCTTGATAAGGTTAATTCCCGAACGATATTTGGGGTTGTCGATGAATTCCTCAACGTCCACGTTACATCTGGTCTCAACATCCAGCTTTTTGGTCTGTATATCGTTCATCATATTGTAAATCTGCGGCGGGTGTTTTCCGTTATAACGTTCGAGCCAACCGGGATAGGTGTGGACATTGAAAACGTTATAAGGGTTGGATATGCGATGATAATTGTCCTGTGCCCACTGGGGCATTGAGCGACACTGCTCGTAGGGTAAATTCCTGTAATAGGTGACTTTCTCCTGAACTTGTTTCGGCAAAAGAAGCGAGTAGTGATAAAGATATATCCCTTTTGATGCCGTAATTTCAGCATCTACATATTTTTTCTTTTTCAAATCGACGCCATTGTGGTCAACCACCGTCGGCGGCCGGTGATTTGTGTATCTATAACCTTCGCCGAATTTGAAAATGCGGTAAACCGGCTCGGAGCCGTTTAACAGAGGAAATGTGCTGTCACATCTGTAGCAAACGTCACCCCAGAATGTTATTTGCTTAAATGATACTCCCGAAATTTCCGGGATATTTTTCAGCATCTTCAAAATATAGTCCATATCCTCCGGCATATAGAACTCATCGATATCGACCTGCCATAGATAATCACCGGCTGCCATCTCGGCGTATGCCTGCGACTGTTCATCTTTCTCAGACCAGAAACCGTCTCTTGTAATTATTTTTAACTTGTTTTCAGGGTCCTCCAGCTCCTTGAATTTATGCAGCGATTCCAAAGTGTCATCGCGAGAATGTCCGTCAGGCGTAGAAATGCAGCCGGCCTTTTGACTGGCGCCTTCGACAACAATGATTTCATGGGCAAAGCGATACAGCGAACGAAGACAATACTTCGTAAACGGCTCGCCATTTAACACTATTATTCCAAAAGTGACTTTAGGGTAAATACTCATATTTTATCTTTGCTGCACCCTGATACGGCAACAAACTGACTCTGAACTCTATAAAAACAATAAAAGTAAAGACCCTTTAACATTTCACTGCCTGCATCTCTTCCAAATTCATCTGGACTATGTCTTCTTCGTTTATGTATTTGTGATGTACGAAAGTCACATCCTTCAACGCTCCGCCCTGATTGACACCGTAGACTATGACATAACCGATTTCATTTAGGTGTTTGATACACCTGATTGTCTCATCACGTGTAAAATCTGTGCAGAAATGATGAAATTCCACGTATATCTGTGGTATATCCGGCTTGCTCATAGAAGTAAGGACTTCATATTCGGCACCTTCAATATCCAGTTTTAACAGGGATACATCCGGGTACTCGTTCAAAAGCTCTGGTATGCTTATGGTTTCAGCTTCATAAGATTCTGATGCTGAGACCATATTATGAGATGGTGCAATCGACTCGGAGACGTAATCCGGATTTGTATTTTTATAAATCTTTACTCTTTTATTGCCTTCGCAATACAAGGCCTTTTGCTGGAAATAAAAATTCTCATTTGGGTTGCTCTCGATATACCTTCTCGCTTTTTCCGTCGGGTCTATCCCGATGATTTTACAGTTCTTTAACCTGATTAGCTCCCGGTCGAATGAAATATCTTCACCCACACCGGCAGAGATGACCGTGCTCCCGGGAGGGATAATATCCAGGACAACCGCACAGCTACCGTATTCGGTCCCGATTACCTGTATCCTTGAGTGCTTGTCAATTTTTCTTGTCTCCGGAATTAATATCTTGTTCCCACTGTGAACCTGGGTTCCTAAACAATCCGGTTGCCGGGCCGACCGTCGCACACGGTACTCAAACGAACCTTCCCACAACAACATAGTATTGAACAACTCCGCCTTTAGGTATATAAGCGCCGAAAAGCCCTTCTCTCTTTTCGTTTCAGGCCTGCAGTGCATCTCCATCAAAACACCACACTCTAAACCACCTAATTCTTCAGTACTGTATTCGCTAAACACAAGAACGCCGTTTTCTTTTTCGACCGCCCATTTATGATTTGAGACCTTGGCGCTGTTGAGCCATAAATCTTTGGCTTTCGTCGGGGTTTCAATATATCCGCGCTTCGCAATCCGCATAAGTTCACTACACGCCTTCTCAGGATTATCCACATGCTCCAGCACATGTGAGCAGTAAACAAAATCGAATTCTTTGTCCCCAAACGGCAGCCTCTCAACGTTACATTCATAAACGCTCTTGCCGTCAATATATTTGAACGGAGCACCAGCCCTTCCGTAATCGTTATCCTCAATTGAAATATCTGCCAAATGAGTTGCAAAAGGCAGCGGGATATGGCCGCTGCCGATATCCAGAACCTTATCCGTAGGTTTAATGCCGAAATTATAGCTGCGGGACTGATATAGTGAATATCTGCTCCTGTTCGGGAGAAGCTGATACCGGTCGTAAACCTCGGCCAGAATTTCAATCGCCTGGCTCGGCTGAGCGATGCTTAACTGTTCATATATATCAAAAGCTTCATTGAAGTCGCCATTTTCAAAGCTCTCTCTTGCTTGTTTAAGCGCCCTTTGACAGTCACTCACATCATAGTGGGGTTTCTGCCGACGACCATAGTCTTTTACCGCCAATGAGTGCTCCTCAATGCTACTGCCGATATGGTCATTGGTATATTCTGCTGCGGCTTGATGCAATGTCCAGTGAAGGCACTTTTCGATACAATATTCCGGGGCCATGCCTTCGATAATATCCAGGCGGTCTTTGCGGTACCTTGGGCTGTTCCAGATATCGAGCACTTCCTGCTCATAGATATTGCCGTAATTGGTTATCCCGTTATGGTCATAACAGCACATAACACAGGTCCCATCGAGAAGTATCGTAAAAACCTCTTTGGGGTTTTTGCAATCGCGCATCGCCTGCTTTAGAGAGGAACTATCCCGATAGGATGGGCGCACATATTTCGGGTCATTACAATTTCTATACCTTGAATTGCTGCGGATATATGGGGCCTTGTAAATCGCCTTCAACCCTATCGAATGACAAAATTCACCAAACAGTTCCATTTCGTGTTGATTGTGTTCAAACACTATAAACTGCGGATGAATCGTAACTTTATTGTCATACCTGATGTTTAATTCCTGCAGTTTCTTCAGAGACCATAACGCTTTATCCACAGAGCCGCCTTTTCGATACTGCTCGTAAACTTCCTGGCTAAATCCATCAATGGAAACAAGTATATCGGTAACGCCCGACAAGATGAGCTCTTCTGCCTTTTCCTCTGTCAGACAATTGCCATGAGTACTTATATTGGTTCTGGTGAATTTAGAAGCATACTCAACCATCTTGAAAATGTCCTTATTCAAAAGCGGTTCGCCCCAGAGATGCAGATACAGATATTCACAGAAAGGCCGAATCTTGTCGGCGATAATCTTAAACTGCTTAAAGCTCATCCCGCCCTTTTGGCGCGTGATGATATCGGCCCCGATGGCACATTCAGGACATTTCAGATTGCACCCGAGGAAAGTTTCGACCGCAAAGACTTTGGGAATAAATCGGCCATATACTTTCCCGTATTGCTCTTCTCTAATTACAATTCTTTGGCCTGTTTTCAAAATATTACATCCAGTTCACTAAACTCATCCCAGATACCTGTTCACATATTTTCCCGCTAAAACCCGCAAATCCTGTGATGCAAAATGAGTCGCACCACCAGGTTTTAGCACTCGATATACATCTTTAATGATTTCCGCAGCACGCTGCCTGGTGAAATAATTAATTGCCGAAATGCAAACGAGAACATCCACACTTTCATCTGCAAAGGGAAGCAAATCTTTCTCCAAATCCAAAATAAAGTCAGCACCGGGATATATGTCAATGTTTATGTAACCCTCGATTTGTACCGGGCCACTGCATAAATTCACTTTTTGGATAGCTTTCGCCGCTTTACTTTTCGCTTCCGAAATATCACATCCAGTCCTTGCCATGCCAACTCCAATCTCAGATATACTTGGTCTATTAAGAGTAAATAATACCCTTTGAAGCTTCTGTACTTTCCTAGCGGCGCAGAATATTACGCCACCTCCATTTTACCGTACGGATATTAAGAGGACTGTCCAAGTTCAAACGGTTTATTAGGCACAGTATCGCCGACAAAAAGAAGCCTGCTAACCTCATTCACTTCATACACTCCGCTTCATAACTTTTTCGAAACCCCTTTTCTTTTTATCAAACATTATCACGATAAACCTCTATAGTCTTTTTACCGTTACGAATCCGGTTTAGCTGGCCGGCAACTTCGGCTTTCTGAGCAGCAAGTGCCAGACACAACTCTTTGTACAATCTTTGCAATTTTTCCTGGTAATTTTTATATTCAGGCAGTTCTAAAATCCTTAAATCAGAAATTCTTTCCATAAGCAAGCCAGCTTGTTTAACCAAAGATTCAACCTCCCCGATGTTGCCTTGCCGGGCCAGTTCTATCTGCTTTTGTAAAATATTCTGTAGTTTATCCAACAAAAGTTTTTTTTTAATACTCATTTACTCTGTACTTTCTCTTTGAGCTAATTTATGTTCCACTTCTTCGAGAAGATTGATTGCATCT
>CAZZHL010000184.1:0-5347 GCA_964653945.1 uncultured Pirellulales bacterium | reverse complement strand
GCCTGCCTAAATGTTCAAATTCTTTGAGCAGCCGTGGACGTTGTCCATTACCGCATTTGTCGTTTTATATGCGAGGTTCAGACTCCGCGGTATTTTCCCCAGGAAACGTCATTGGTGGCAATGGTTGATTCCGGTCTTTATCGCTGCGAGCGCTTTTGGGCTGGATTGGATTGTTCAAACCGATTTTGAGAAAATCAGCATTTTGATTGGCAGGGGTATAAAGGGCGTCGAAGAGGAAGATGCCGGCGCAATCGAGGCGATTGTTTCAGCGGATTACAAGGACTCATTTCATTATAGCAGAGAACAGCTAAGGAGACATTGCGAAAGAGAGCTATCGCAGTCGTTAATCGAGAAAAGCAGTAAGCTGTTTATGCAATTGGAGATATCGCCGCCGACAGCAATAGCCGACCTGACGGTGATGTTGACATTTGAAAAAGATAGTTACGTGGCTCGGAACTATAAGCAATCGCTGATAATAAGAGTGAAACTCCATCTGCAAAAAGGGCAGAATGGAGAATGGCTTATCAACCGAATTGAATTGCTCGCAATCGATAATCGGCCGGTCAACTGGCGGCAAATCAGATAAAGTTAGCCGCAAAAAAGCTCAAAAAAATAAAAAAAGAGATTAAGAATAAAAAGGATTTTTTGTACATTTTGTGCCTTTTCGTGGCTGTTTCCTCTACCAATAAGGTAATGGGTTTACTAAAAATAAAGAGGCGGTGGTATGTTGGCGGACTGCATTTTGAGTGTATGCAGTGCGGCCGATGCTGCGCCGGGCCAAGTTCGGGCTATATATGGGTTACAAAGGCGGAGATTAAACTTATCGCAGATTTTCTGAAAATGACGGAAGCTCAGCTACGGCAGAAGTACCTCAAGCGCGTCGGCCTGCGAACTACAATTATCGAGCATCACTCGACGAGAGATTGTATATTTTTGCAAAAAAGTGCCGGGCAAAAAAGATGTATGATTTATCCTGTTCGGCCGAACCAGTGCAGGACGTGGCCTTTCTGGCCGAGCAACTTGAAAAGCCCCAATACGTGGGACGAGACAGGCAAAAAGTGCCCCGGCATAAATCGCGGAAAGCTCTATAGATTCGAGGAAATAGAAAAAATCAAAAGAAAAAAATAGCCACGAATTGACACGAATGAGCACGAATATTAACCAAAGATTTTGCGGATTAGCGAGGATTAAAATAAATTAAAAATCGGTGAAATCTGTGTAATCTGTGGCTGAATGGGTTTTAATGTCCTGGTGACTTGGTGGCGAAAAAGAAAATAGCCGCGAAAAGGCACAAAAAACACAAAGAAGACAGTAGATAGAAAACAGAAGACAGGAGACGGAATACGGAAATCAGACTATTGAAAAAGGTAGCGGAAGTATACGACTGGCTGGATTTGCAGATAAGTAATAACGGCTTAGCCGGGCAATGTGATGCTTGCGGGCGATGCTGCGACTTTGCCCCTGAGCAGGGATTCGACCATCGTTTATTTCTTACGCCGCCGGAATTGATGTACCTGGCTGCGAATCAAACATTAGAGCCGATGCTGACAAGCAGTGGTTCGACTAAGCTCACCACAAGGTGTCCGTATAATATTGACGGCAAATGCAGCGTTTATAAATATCGTTTTGCCGGCTGTAGAATCTTTTACTGCAGGGGTAATGTGGATTTCCAAACTCAATTGAGCGAATCAGCCCTTAAGAAATTCAAAACAATCTGTACGGAATTCCAAGTCCCCTATCGCTATATAGATTTGGCTACGGCACTTTCATCTGATTAGCCACATCCGTCTTCGCCAAGGCTACGCCGGACAAGGAGGGCACAGAATATAGAGGTTTGATGTTATTGCTCTTTTGCTTTTTTGAGGGCTTCGAGGTTGTCGCGGGCTGTCTGGGTTTTTGGGTGGTCGGGGCCGTAACTGGCTTCAAAGATTTTTAGAGCCCTTCTAATCATCGGCTCGGCCTCGGTGAGACGGTTGGTGTCGGAAAGCAATCCCGCCAGATTGCTGAGGTCTCTAGCAACGTTTGGGTGGTCCGGGCCGAAGGAATTCTCATCTATTTTCAAGGCCCTACGATATAATGGCTCGGCCTCGGAAAGACGGTTGGTCGCCTTAAGCAATAGCGCCAGATTGTTGAGGTCTGTAGCAACGTTGGGGTGGTTTGGGTCGAAGCTCTTCTCATCTATCTCCAGAGCCCTGCGATACATTGGCTCGGCTTCGGAGAGACGGTTGGTATCAGTGAGCAATCCCGCCAGATTGTTCAGTGATATCGCCACGCCGGGATGGTCCGGCCCGAGGACCTTTTCAACTATTGCCAGTGACCGTTTAAAAAGTGGCTCAGCCTGAGCATATTTGCCCTGTGCTTGAAAAAGTAAAGCCAGATTGTTCAGGGATTTAGCTACCTTTGGATGGTTCGGCCCGAAGGTCCTTTCAACTATTGCCAGTGCCCTCTTGTAAAGTGGTTCGGCCTCGGCATATTTGCCTTGGGTTCTGTAGAGCTCTGCTATATTGTTCAGGGCTGTGGCCACATCTGGGTGCTCCGGCCCGAGGGCCTTTTCCCATATCGCCAATGCCCGTTTGTAAAGTGATTCGGCCTCGGCATATTTGCCCTGCGTTTTAAAAAGTAAAGCCAGATTGTTCAGGGATAACGCCACGCTGGGATGCTCCAGCCCGAGGGCCTTTTCCCTTATTGCCAGTGCCCTCTTGTAAAGTGGTTCGGCCTGGGCATATTTGCCCTGGGCTCTGTAAAGTTCCGCCAGATTGTTCAGGAGTGTGGCCACATTAGGATGTTCTTTGCCGAGCGCCTTCTCAAAAATTGCAAGTGACCGCTTGTAAAGTAGCTCGGCCTGGGCGAATTTACCCTGGGAATGATATAGTTCCGCCAGATTGTTCAAGAATGGCGCTACCTTGGGATGGTCTGACCCTAGAGCTTTTTCCCTTATTGCCAGTGCCCTCTTGTAAAGTGGTTCAGCTTGGGTATATTTGCCCTGGGCCCTGTACAGTTCCGCCAGATAGTTCAGTGATGATGCTACATCAAGATGTTCTGGCCCAAAGGCCTTTTCCCTTATCGCCAGTGACCTCTTGTAAAGTGGTTCGGCCTGGGCATATTTCCCCTGGGAATCATACAGTATCCCCAGATCCTTCAGAGATGTTGCCACTCTGGGATGTTCCGGCCCAAAAGTCTTTTCTGCAACTTTCAGTGCTTGTTGGGCTACTTTGGTAGCTTCTGCATACCGACCTTGTTGATAAAGCTGCACAACCTTGGCAGTTAATTCTTCCCACCGGCTTTGATTGGCGTAAATGGGCGCTACAAAGTATACAGCCAGCATCGTCAAGGCAATTTTTCCTAACGTCTTCATTGCTCCAATCCTTTCTTTTGGTGGCAATCTTTCAGAACGTGTTGTAATCGCGTAAGTCCTATGCTATGCCTCTGTTTGCGTTCTCGGTCTGGATCGGTGATTTATAATTATAGTTTTTTGGGGAAGAAATGCAAGGAGTTTTCGTCACGGTGGCGGCCCTTCGACACTTCGACGCAGCTCAGTGCAGGCAAGCTCAGGACAGGCGAGTGCGGAATGACCCCTGCCTAAAACATGCAGGGGCAGGCAGAAGAGAAGAACCCTGCCATAAATGGCAGGGCTAAATAAACCCCTTGCAGTGCAAGGGGCTAACAACTTTAGTATTTGTCGACGGGGAGAGGGACGGTATTTTGGGGGTCGCGGAGATTGATGTATTTTGCACCGCTTAATAAGGAGCCGTATTCTTTATAATAGCTGTAAAGCTTGGACAATTTCTCCTCATCCGTAGCTTCGAGGAATTTTTGCCAGCAGCCAAATTCGGCACCCCAGATAATCTCGGTATTATCTTTTGCATAGAGAATAATGTGCGGCTGACGATTGTTGTGACGGCCGTTGAAATTGCTTAAATCGATACGGTCAATTTCATCAAGCAGGGGCTTATCCGGCGTTACAGTTTCGTCCATTTGTGCCATCGCTGACAGTACCATTACGGCAGCGGCGATGTCTTCTTTTGCAAGCTCCTGCCCTGCCGGAGGGATTGTTGTTACCGGAGCTCCTTCGATGCGAACGAGCGGCAGATTCGGCATCGGTACAAAATCGAGCACTACCTTCTCGGCATCGACGTAAAATTTATTATAGCCTGATTTGACCAGAGCGAGTGGTTTTCGCCAGTGGCCGCTAATGAGGATTCTATCATGCGTGGTCTGCACTTTTACGCTGTCCAGCCAGCCCACAGAAGCCAGATTTTCTGCTATTAAACGTGCGGCATTTTCATCGAGCTCAATATATTTATGGCCTGCAGCAGCAAAAATTCTTGTTTTTAGCTCGTCGGTTACCCATTCAGGTGCATCTTCCAATATCAATGGGCCGGCCTCGACGGGTGTGGTTGACCTTGCGTACTTTTCAACAAAATAGAGGGCTGCAACGGCTGCGGCGCAGACACAGATGACCGCCAGAACTTTCAAAATGCTCGTTAAGGGCGGTAAAGGCCAACGAAACTTTTTCCTTTTCGGAGAAGTTCTGTGCTTAAAAGATATCCTTTTGGTCTTTTTTCTTCTGGCCACAATTATCCTTTATTGATTAGTTGAATGACCCCCAGGATGGGTTGAGGGGCTAAATATTTTTGCGTCGCCGTTCCGGCGACGGCTAAACAATGATGCTTCGATGATTTTTAAGCACAAATCGCTCATTGAAAGCCCTGTTTTTTCCGCTGCCCTGGGTAAGAGCGAATGGGTAGTAAAGCCCGGGATGGTATTAACTTCCAGGACACAGGGTTTTGTGTCACTATCCAGGATAAAATCGACTCTTGCAAAGTGCCGGCAACCAAGCGCATTGAAACAGACGAGCGCCGCCTGATTAATTTTTTCTATCAGCACTGAATCGTTAATCGTATCAAAAAGGAACTCAGTTTGCTCATCTATATATTTTGCGTGGTAATCGTAAAAGCCGCTTTTGCTTCGAATCTCGATAATCGGCAGCGCCTGATTTTCCAGTATGCCGACAGTGAGCTCTCGGCCTGTAATATATTCTTCAATCATACAATCGCCAAATTCACTTAAACACTTCTGTGCATCTACTATCGCGGAGTTTGGGTCATCGACAATAGTAACTCCGATAGTGCTTCCCTGCTTTATTGGTTTTATTACATATTTGCCTGTAATTCCGCCAGACGTATGGCGGACAAGCTGCCGGAGTTGTTTTTCGAGTTTGGCGAGGTCAGTGTTTTGTTTGAATTCGATTGCAGCAGGAGTTGCTACGCCGGCTTCGGTAAAGGCCTTTTTGCTTGCCATTTTGTCGAACGCTAACCTGCTTGCTGTCGGGCCGCTGCCGGTATAG
>CAZZHL010000183.1:0-5359 GCA_964653945.1 uncultured Pirellulales bacterium | reverse complement strand
TAATTGAAATCTTTCGAGCCTCAACTTTGTTTTTAAATTCAAGATTGCAGTTCGGGCAGATATATTTATCTTTAATTAGTGCTTCTGCACAACGTGGGCAAAGATGAGTTCGTGTTTGAGTTGGGCTTTGTTGACCTTCCGTTGACATAGTTTTAAGTAAATACTTGATTTTCTTTCTCTCTTTTCTGTCTATATAATAAAACTTCTCTTTTATATTATTTTTGTATTTAGCAGCAAGTGTATGGCCTTTAATAACGATTGATTTGCAATCAGCATATAAAATTTGAGATATAGAGTTTCGGTATGAGTAATTCATTTTTGTCGGTATATGTAAAACACGCTTGTTAGTAAATACAAAAAGGCTTCGCTTTATATAAAATATCCACAGTCCCTTTATCCATTGTTCGAAAAAGGACATTGGAGAATGTCCAGTTGTTACACATAATATTTTCTCATCTTCTTTTAAAAATGACTTTAAGAAGGATAATTTCGCAATAAATTTGGTCTGACGTTTTTCTACTCTGCGATTATGAATGTGTTTATGATTTGAAAATATAATGTCAGGGTCTATAGGAAGACCAAAAAGAATTTGTTCCTTTGAGTCATTCATAATGTTCCTGATTATATTTGTGTTAGAAACTGTTCGATTTTAACTAACTCCTGCTTGCCTGTTGCCATGTCCTTTATGACAAGCTGGTTCTTTTCAATCTCTGAGCCGATTATTATGCATTTTTTTACCTTTTGCTCCGATGCCTGCTTGAGTTGCTTGCTTAATCCAATGGGCTTATAGCTGAAATTAGCAGCAAATTTCGCCAGCCGTAACCTCGCTGTTATCTCTATGGCCTTTTGTAGGTACGGCTCATCCGTGAATGCGACAAAATATTCCGGCCCTGACATTGACAATTGTTTTTGCAGGAGCCCTTTTTCTTCGAGAAGTATTCCCAAAACGCAATCGCCTATGCCAAAGCCGGTAGCTGGTATATCAGGCCCACCGAACAGCTTTAATAGATTATCATATCGACCGCCGCCGCCGATTGCACGAAGCTCACTTGCCTTATCGTAAATCTCATAGACAATGCCGGTATAATAGGCCAGACCTCTCACGATGCCGATATCAAAAACGCAATAGTTATTTACTCCCATAGCGCCGAGAAGCTCAAACAAACGGCTTAATTCGTCAACCATTTCTTCTGCCTGTGGTGAGCGGAGTCGAACCGCTGCCTTGCTCAACTTAAAAGATTCTTTAATCTGTTCAATAGATTTAACTGACATCAATTCGAGTATTTTATTTCGCTTATCTTTGTCAGGCAGTTTTTCTGCAAGCATCTCTTCAAAAGTATCATCAGGCAGTTTGCTGCGCTTATCGAGCACCGTATAAAGAGCATCAAGTTGATTTTCCTCAATTCCGATTGACTTAAGTAACTCCGCAAGCATCTTTCTGCTGGATATTTTCACAACAATATCATCAGGCGTCAGTCCTATTTCCTTTAGATAGTCCAGAGCACAGAATATCGTCTCGGCATCAGCAAGCACATCGTCCACACCGATGATGTCGATATTCCACTGGAAAAATTCCCGCAGCCGGCCTTTCTGTGGCCGTTCGGCACGGAACAATCTCGGCACGGAAAACCACTTTATAGGTCTTGGCAGCGAATTGATTTGCTGGTTTACCATCCGTGCCAGCGTTGGTGTGATTTCCGGCCGAAGTGCCAGTTCTCTACCACCCCTGTCTTCGAATGAAAACAGCTGTTCGGCAATTTCATCACCGCTTTTTATCTGGAACATCTTCAGATATTCGAATATCGGCCCATCATATTCTTCGAAGCCGTTGCGGACAGACACTCTCTTCCACCCGTCAATGAGCCAGTTTCTAACGGCCATATCCTTCGGATAAAAATCCCTTGTCCCTTTTACCGGCTGTATTTTCATATCTTTATCTTCTTCTTTTTTTTCTTTTTTGCATTATTGCCGAATTTTATTTTTATATATTCTTCCATCTGTTCAGCGCTGGTAAAGTGCAGTTCGAAATCGTATTCACCCTCTACAATATCACAGGTAGAATGACGGTAACCTCTGCAAATTCTCGGCCTTTTATCATAAATCTTACAGCGATGGTCATCTTCAGAGAGATACTTGCACTTGTTTTTGATATTTATGTACCAGTCGCCGTCCTCTACGAACACTGATACACCTTTATGGCACAGAAACCATCTTATATCGTCGTAATCTCCTTTATCTTCCGGCGTATCAATCGGCATGGCAAAATACCGACAACATAGTCCAGTGCACTTATCACATTGATTTGCTTTGTCCATACGCGATAAACTCCAACATAACCTTATATACGCTGCCCACTAAAAGTCATAAATATACGCTATTTGCCGTTCATCGTCAAGAAATGCGTAATATTACTGCTGCAGGGCTAATGAATGCCTTTGAAATATCAACGCTCAATTTGTTTTTGACCTTGATTTGTTTCACCTATTGTTCGGTGAATTTGCTACTTGCCAGAACCGGAAAAACAAGCAATTTTTTCATTTGAATTAAAATTTGCAATAGTTTCAAAAATGGGTATAATCTCAGAAATTGTGATAAAATGATTAAACCGCTGAATATGTGATGGGGCTGAATCATGTATGGATATAGAATAAAGCTCATAACATTAGTGGTGATGACCATGCTGTTCTGGCAGGCGGGGATGGCCTCGGCCGATACCTGGCGCCTCCAACCTGCCCCCGCGTCTTCCGACGCGAATCAGGGCGGGCAGGACGAGCAGTGGAAGCCCACGTCGTCCGAAGGGCAGGACAAGTTTCCTCTTACAGTGGCCAGGATAAAAGAGCTGGTAAATACAGGCCAAACTGAAGCTGTTCGTAAGGAATTCGACCAGCTTAAAAAAGACTTTCCGGAAGTTGCCGGGCCTGATTTGGACGCCTTCATCGAGGCCGAGCTCTTGTTTTGCGAAGGCAGTTTCACCAAAGCAGTAAGGGCCTATGATAAGCTTCTGGACGAGTTCCCCGATAGTCAGCTTGCCGAAGCTGCTCTAAACAGACAGTTTGAAATAGCAACCGCTTTTTTAACCGGCCAGAAAAAGACCGTGTTTGGAATTTTCCAATTGAGCAGGTACCACGAAGGCGTCAAACTCATGGAAAAGATTTCTACACGGGCTGGTATTGATGCACAGATTGGACTAAAAGCGGCTTTAGCACTGGCAAAAAGTTACGAGAAGAGACAAAAGTTCAACGAGGCATACCTTAAATGGTGGGAGATATCCCAACAGTGGGAAGCAGGCCAAGTCGGTAAAGACACAATAACAGCTATGGCTCGATGCAAATGGGCCACTTATAATAAACGGAAGGAAGGTAAAAAGCACTTGTATGATGGCTCAGGTTTGGTTACAGCAAAAAGCTATTATAATAAGCTCGGATTATTATATCCAGAAGATGCCCAAAAAATCGGTGCTGATGAAATACTTAAAGGCATAGATGAACAATTGGCATATAAACAACTAAGTATTGCCCAGTACTATCAAAAAACAGGCAAAGACCAGGCGGCTAACCTTTATTATGACATGGTAATAAATAATTGGCCCAAAACTAATGCAGCGGAAATGGCGATTCAGGCAAAGGAAAATATTCATTAGAAATTTGGATAGCGAAGAGATATAAAGACACGAAGGGGCGGTAGTCCGCAGTCCTAGGGACGCCTAACGGCGGACACCTTACGGTGCTAAATGAAAATAAGATGTATCAAAAATAGTCAAACATGCATAAATCAAGGGATTTTTATGCCCTTATGCTGGTTTGCCCTTGTATTCTTCATTTCGATTTTTTCCGGCTGTACCGGCTATTCCAACGAATCGCTGTTTTCACAAGATATTAGCAGCGTTTGCCTGCAAATGTTCGATAATCAAACCTTTCGGCGGGGAATTGAATATGAGCTCTCCGATGCGCTGGCCAAACGTATCGAGGCCCAAACACCCTATAAGATTATCTCAAGTAGAGACCGGGCTGACACCGTAATAAGTGGACAAATAGTGTCAATTGGCGAATCAGCGCTCAGCACTGAGCGAGAGATGGGCAGGGTCATGGAAACAGAAGTCCAGCTGCATGCAGTAGTTAACTGGAAAAATCTAAAGACGGGGGAATTACTCATAGACAACCAGACGGTTAGCGCAGAAGCCACCTATTCCCCCTACCAGAAACAGGACTTTAGCTACGCATCCGCCCTTGCCGCAAACAATCTGGCAAGGAAAATCGTAGAACTTATGGAAAAAGGGTGGTAGAAGCTAATAGTACTTAATCGGATACACACATTATAGCTATGCCAAATACGCAATAGCAGATGGAAAATTGCCGATAGTATTAAATTATGAGTAAAAATCAAAACAAAAAGCCGACCCGACAGCGCCCGGGCCCAAAAGGCAAGCCGGGCAAAAAACCACCCCTGCCGAACTATAAACACGGGCCTTTTGGTTGGTTAATAATTGCAATTCTTATATTCACAGCGATGATGATATTGCAACACTCGCAGAAAGTGGACACTATAGACTGGAACGAATTTAAAAGGTATCTTGATAATAACCAAATCGAAAGTGTTGAGATTGGCGAGACCGAAATCGCAGGCAAGTTTAATCAGAAAGGTATCCAGGAACGAGGCGAACAATCGCCTGTCTCCTTTACGGTAGATTATAAGCCCGATTTGGTTGGTGAGCAATTCCTCAAACAGCTGGAGGAAAGTGGCATAGAGTTCAAATTCGCCAAACAGCATATCTGGTTAATCATGTTTATGCAGTGGGTCTTGCCGCTGCTTGTAATAGTGGGCATTTTCTACTTCCTTTTCGCGCGCAATCTTCGCAGCGGAGCCGGCGGAATGCTGATGTCATTTGGTCGAAGCAAGCATCGATTGCAGGGTAAAGACCGAGTTAAAGTTACATTCGACGATGTGGCAGGCATTGAAGAAGCAAAAGAAGAAGTAGCTGAGATAATTGAATTCTTGAGGAACCCGAAAAAGTTCCAGCGTCTTGGCGGCCGAATACCTCGTGGAGTTTTGCTTATAGGCCCGCCCGGCTGTGGGAAAACGCTGCTGGCAAAAGCCATAGCCGGTGAGGCAGATGTTCCTTTCTTCAGCATATCAGGCAGCGACTTTGTAGAGATGTTTGTAGGTGTCGGGGCATCGAGGGTGCGAGACCTGTTTAAACAGGCAAAAGACAACTCGCCTTGTATTATTTTCCTTGATGAAGTTGACGCAATCGGACGCAAACGCGGTGCCGCTTTTATTGGTGGTGGACACGATGAACGCGAACAAACCCTGAATGCAATCCTGGTGGAGATGGATGGCTTCGATACAAACGACCAGGTAA
>CAZZHL010000182.1:2172-5364 GCA_964653945.1 uncultured Pirellulales bacterium | reverse complement strand
TTATTTTGAAATATAGCTCCACCAGTAAAACCGCAGGCAAAAAACCAACTGTAGGTCTCGTCGGCAAAGCTATAACTTTTGATTCCGGAGGAATTAGCATTAAGCCGGCAGCTCATATGGATGAGATGAAATTAGATAAAACAGGTGGAGTTACTGTATTAGGAACAATGAAAGCGATGGCGGAGCTGGGACTGCCTCTCAATGTATACGGTATCATTCCTTCGGCAGAGAACATGCCGGGCGGGACAAGCTACCGGCCCGGTGACATCATTACGACTTTCAGCGGAAAAACCGTTGAGGTACTAAATACCGATGCCGAAGGAAGAATGCTGCTCTGCGACGGGCTTGCTTACGCTGTCAAGCAAAACTGCGATATTGTCATTGACATAGCAACGCTAACCGGCGCCTGCAAAATTGCCCTGGGCAAGTATATGGCCGGGTTGATGGGTAACGACGAAAAACTAATGAAACAATTACAAACAGCTGCGCAGGAAAGTGGAGAGAAACTCTGGCCTATGCCAAGCGGCGATGAGTATGCAGAGGAGATGAAGAGTAAGATTGCCGACCTCAAGAATATCGGTAATAGATGGGGCGGAGCCTGCACCGCGGCGGCTTTTTTGAGGCAGTTCGTGGGTAATGCAAAATGGGCACACCTGGATATTGCCGGGACGGAAATGTCTGAAAAGGCCACAGAATATACGACGCAGGGCTCAAGTGGATTTGGTGTACGGCTGTTAACTACTTCTCTTATGAATCTGGCGGAAAGGAAAAACAAGTAATACCGATTATGAAAAAGCAAAACAAAAACATAGATACCGAACGCATCGAAAAGGCGGTCACAGAAATACTTTCTGCGGTTGGTGAAGATGCCACACGCGAAGGACTAAAGGATACACCCAAGCGAGTGGCAAGGATGTACATCGAACTTTTAGCCGGCATGCAACAGGACCCTAAAGAGCACCTTCGCAGTGTCTTTACCGAAAATTATGACGAAATTGTTTTGCTGCGTAACATACCTTTCTATAGTATTTGCGAGCATCATTTGATGCCGTTTATCGGCTTTGCTGCTGTTGCTTATTTGCCTTCCGGAGCGGTGCTTGGAGTCAGCAAGCTGGCCCGTATTGTGGATTGTTTTGCCCGCCGACTGCAGACCCAGGAACGGCTTACGTACCAGATAGCTGATTTTCTAATAAGCAGCTTAAAGCCTCGTGGCGTCGCGGTCGTGCTGGAGGCATCACACAGCTGTATGACGATTCGTGGTGTAAAGAAGCCCGGTTCAGTGATGGTGACATCAGCACTTCGGGGCTTATTCAGGAAGGACCCAAAAAGCCGAAATGAGGTTCTGAGTTTAATGCATAACGACAATAAATAAATGAGGCTTTGCGCATGCACAAAACGGCAAGACACGTGCGGTTTTCAATTAATCCTTTCTTGCCGAGCGACAGTGACGGATTTAATTCATTTGCATCCAAGCCGGCCGGTGAGGGATTATCACTATTTTTTGAATTGTTAGTGGAGGTAGCTGGTAACATCGAGCCGGCTACGGGATTTGTTGTTAATGTAACCGATATCGACAAAACCGTTCGCCAATTCGTTGTACCGCTCTTTGCCAGGCGAATAAGAGAGGATTTTCGCCGGGACAGGCATATCGGTTTTTTCCAGATAGCCGAACTATTAAAAACTGCCTGGAACCAACTGGACGATAAGTTCGGCCCGGCAAAACTAAGCAAGCTGTCTTTGAAGTTAAATCCCTTCAGGAAAATTGAAATTGATTCAGAGGACTCAAAGATGTTTTATTTTAGTGAGAGATTCGAGTTTGCTGCGACGCATAAGCTCTGGAACGAGCAATTTAGCAACGAGCGCAATTTTGAAGTCTTCGGTAACTGCGCAAATCCTACCGGCCACGGGCATAACTATGCTGTTGAGGTTATCATAAAAAAACCAATCGGTGGTGATAGCTTTTGTGTTGGCGATTTCGAGAAAATAGTGGACGATAAGCTTATAAAATTAGTTGACCATAAGAATCTAAATACTGACGTTGCTGAATTTAAAAAGACCAACCCAACCGTCGAAAATATAGCGGCTTTTGCATGGGACAGACTCGCTGGTAAATTCAGCCAGGCGCAGCTTCACTGCATTACAGTCTGGGAAACCGATAAAACATATTGCTCATACTACGGAGAGTAAGTAAGCTTTTTTATCAGGTAACAAATAACCTTATATTCTTCCTGAGGGTGATGAGCATGTTTCTTCGGAAGAAAGAATATATCTTGTTACATTCTCTTAGAGGATTAGCTAATGGCAAGAGCTATTTTCGCTGTGATATCTCTGTTCGTCTTGCCTGTCTCGGCCTGGCCGAGCCAGGACGGGTTGATGCCATCTCCATCAGTCAAGAGTGAATCAGTTTTCAAAAACTTTGTAACCTGCTCGGCCGACAAGCTCACAGATGGTGACAAAGAGCTGCGTTTTATCTCGTTTAATATTCCTAATCTTCATTATATCGAGGACAATCTGCCTTTCGAGCAGGTCAATCCCTGGCGGCTGCCAAACGAATTTGAGATTACCGATGCGCTGACTGCCGCAAAGCAGATGGGCGGCGGCGTGGTTCGCTGCTATGCACTTTCAGTACACAAGGAAGGAGACGATGAATCAATTCCCCGACATGTCCTTGGGCCCGGCAAATTTAATGAAGAGGCCTTCCAAGCCCTTGATAAGGTACTGGATGTAGCCAACAAAACCGGCGTCAGGGTGATTATTCCGTTTGTGGACAATTGGATATGGTGGGGTGGTATCGAACAATACGCTAAGTTTCGAGGCAAGAGGAAGGAGCAGTTCTGGACCGACCGGCAGCTTATTGACGACTTTAAGAAAACAATCGAGTACGTTGTTAATCGCAGGAATATATATACCGGCATCAGATACAAAGAAGACAAATCTATTTTGGCCTGGGAGACGGGAAATGAACTGCAAAGCCCGGCTGAGTGGACAAGTGAGATAGCCGGCTATATAAAGCAAATTGATGGTAATCATCTTATTATCGACGGCTTTCATACGAGTGTTCTGCGAGATGAATCAATCAATGACCCTGCAATCGATGTCGTTACTACACACCATTATGCCAAAGACTTCAAGAAAATGTTTAAACACGTTAGGATGTATCTGGGGTGAACATTAGGTATGTTTGGGTTGTTT
>CAZZHL010000182.1:0-2162 GCA_964653945.1 uncultured Pirellulales bacterium | reverse complement strand
CACGTTAGGATGAATCACGCGAGAACAAAAGGTAAGAAACCGTACTTTGTGGGCGAGTTTGGATTTATTAACACCAAAACTGTGCGTAAATTTCTTGATATGGTCATTGAGGAAGATATTTGTGGGGCCATGATATGGAGCTTAAGGTTTCGCAGCCGCGACGGGGGGTTCTACTGGCATTCGGAGCCTTCAGGAGGCGACAAGTTCAAGGGCTATCACTGGCCCGGCTTTGCCTCGGGCCGAGGGTATGACGAGGCCAATCTGTTGAAAGTTATGCGTGAAAAGGCGTTTAAGATTCGGGGTCTGGCAGTTCCAGCGGTTGAGGCGCCAGCAGCGCCTTTCCTGCTGCCGATAGCCGATGTTTCTGCAATCTCATGGCAGGGTTCTGCCGGCGCTCGTAGTTACGACGTAGAAAGGGCTCAGGATAAAAACGGACCATGGGTAGTAGTTGGTAAGGATATCAGCGACGCAGTGCTGCAGTATCGGCCCTTATTCAATGACACGACCGCAACTATCGGCGAAAGCTATTTCTACCGGGTCAAGGCAAAGAGTGCTGGAGGAATTTCTGAGCCGTCCAATGTCGTCGGGCCGGTGATAGTGCGGCATCTGACGTTGATAGATGAGATGGAAGATTTTTCATTGATTTACAGGCGGCGCGGTTCAATGTCACTTAAAGACAAGCAAGCTCGCAGAGCTAAGGAGGATATGCACAGACTGAAGCTCCGCGGCAAAGCGTATATTGTTTACAGGGTCCCGCTTGAGATTAATGGGATAACGGTGTATTCATTTATGTCTGATGCCACGGATATTAAATTTTCTGTTTCTACAGATGGTAAAAAGTTTGAGAAGATATCAGTTCAGAAAAAAGAATTGATTAGTGGAATGGGTGAATCGGATGTGTATGAATATCTGCGGCCGGTGAGCTTTTACGGCAGAATCAAAAACCCCAGTGTCAAGTATCTTAAAATAGAATCAACTTCAGATGCACAAATATCCAGGGTCGAGATAAATTACGGAGATTCAAAGGCCATGATTAACAAAGAACAAATCGAGTCTTTTATAAGAAGCGCACAAAACGAATTAGAAAAGGACATTCTTCGATTCTGGCTAAAGTATTGCAAAGATAATGATAATGGTGGCTTTATCGGCAGGATGTCTAATGACGGGACCATCATAAAGGATGCACCCAAGGGTCTGGTGCTGAATGCACGGATTTTGTGGGCGTTCTCAGCTGCCTATCGGTTTGAGAAAAATGACGAATATCTCGAGATGGCCAGGCGAGCCTATGATTATCTAATGCAATACTTCTGGGATAAGCAGTTTGGGGGCGGTTATTGGATGCTCGACTATACAGGCAAGGCAGTAGATGACAGCAAAGAGTTGTACGGTCAGTCGTTTCTGATTTATGGCCTGTCGGAGTATTATCTTGCCACGGGAGACAGCGCTGCGCTCGAGAAGGCAAAGGAGCTTTTTTATCTAATTGAGAAGTACTGTCACGATGATGCGAACAAAGGCTACTTCGAGACGTTCAAGAGAGATTGGTCAGCTGCTGAAAAAGCAAGGCTGGCAACCGGTGATGCGCGAGAGAAAAAAACTATGAATACGCATCTTCACCTGCTGGAGGCATATACAAACCTGTATCGTGCATGGAAAGACCGCTCGTCTCGGCGGAGCGCCGAGCCGGAGCTGGAAAAGTTAAGAACGAGCCTGGAAGAGCTTGTCGAGGTCTTCCAGAAACATATCATCAATAAAGAGACCTTTCATTTCAAGATGTTCTTCGACGAACAATGGCATTCGACTAAGGATACAGTTTCATTTGGTCATGATATTGAGGGCAGTTGGCTCTTGTGCGAGGCGGCTGAAGTCCTGGGCGATGCTCGCCTCGGCGTAGCCGAAGGCGAAGCCTGGGAGCACACAGCAAAACAGATACGGACATTAGCACTGAAGATGGCCCAGGCAGTATATGAACAGGGCTTCGACGCCGATGGAAGCCTTTTCTATGAAGCTGAAGGAAGCCATATCACGAAGACCTATAAGGACTGGTGGGTACATGCTGAGGCGGTAATAGGTCTCATTAATGCTTACCAGCTCAACGAACAGGAGCATTTCTTTCAAGCTGCTCAGCGATGCTGGTTATTTATCCAGGAGCATATTATTGACTC
>CAZZHL010000181.1:0-5419 GCA_964653945.1 uncultured Pirellulales bacterium | reverse complement strand
AGGATATGCACTGCTGGCGGTTGGCTATATTGCTCAGCATAGGGATAAAAAGATTATTCTGTCTCATGATATATCTAAGAAATATAATATACCTTTGGAATACTTGCTCAAGATACTTCAGCAATTGGTCAGAGCAAGTGTTTTGCGCAGCAAAAGAGGGCCTCGTGGCGGTTTTTCTCTTGCCAAACCACCCAACAAAATCGCAATCCTTCAGATTATCGAAGCTGTTGATGGTCCTCTCTCTAATCGATTGGACCTGGTTGAGCAAACACGGGGGGAGAAATTCAGCAGGCGAGTCGAGCATGTCTATGAAAAGGCAATCGCTCAGGCCAGAAGTGTTTTTGAAAAAGCGAAGCTGTCAGATTTACTGGTAGATTAAAAATAGCGTATAGCGAATACTTCTTCCTATCCGCCTTCGTAACACGGGCTTCCAGCCCGTGATATCACGGCCAGGATGGCCGTGGTACATTTGCCTGATGAAGATGGATATTAGCGAATTTCAACAGATAATTGCCGACAAATATAAAAAGCGAGACGAGGAGCGCGGGATTCCTGCCACGTTTATGTGGTTCATCGAAGAGGTTGGAGAGCTTGCCACTGCCCTGGCATCTAAAGATGACAAAAACAAAAAGGAAGAATTTGCCGATGTGTTTGCCTGGCTCTGTACTCTGGCCAATATAAGCGATGTGGATTTGGAAAAGGCCTGTAAAAAATACACTGGCAATAAAGTCAAAGGCTTCAAGCCAAAATAGCGGACAATTTTATTCTTGAGTCAACGCGTAACTCAACAAAAACTTAAAACTACGTTTGCTTTCGCTCATCCTCGCCCCTTCCGAAGGGGCGGGACTCATCACCTACTTCATCGGGAGATTGCAGCTCCTCAACTTTGCCTGCGGCGGCCATCGCGCGATAAAAGCACCATCCCAGACCGCCTACGATAATCAGAAATGCTGCAGCAAGGATTATATACGAAACACCGCCTAACTCGTGGTGAATGGGTACTTCTGTTTTACCAGGTTTCACCGTTCGAGTCAGGCCAATCAGGATTATCGCTATAAATGCACCTACATCCATCGTTGCGAGTACTCCCGCCCATCTCGCCAGCCAGGATGCCTGAGTAGTCGAAATATTACACTTTTCTACAATGTGGTTACTTAACACTATCGCGACAATCCCGCCAATCAGCAATACCGGAGATACGATATTTTTTGCCGGAGATAGTGCTGCGATGTTATGCGATGCTATATAGAGCACCAACGGGATTAGCGACAGTATAAGTGCTATCGCCCCGGCAAATCGGGCTTTAGTCTCCAGAGCACTTTCCTGCTGCCGTAGTATTTCGATGTCCCCTTCGACTGCGCTCAGGGCAGGCTGACGGCCCCTGACCAAACTGAGGACAATTGCGAACACAGGTGCCAGTATTAAAACACCTACACCAATACAATTCTCCAGTATCCATTCGCCCTGCGGAGTTCTTAAAAAGCCGTTTTCATTGTTTATATCTTCGAAAAGCTGCCAGAAAAAGAGCGTGCCCAGCAGTATTGGTATCACTACTCGAATCATATAGTCCCACCATTTGCCGAGCTTCCAGTCGCTTCGGGAATTGGCATGACGCCTCAATGTCTCGATTCGCCAGAGCCACCCTATAACCACGCACTCCAGCATACCCAAGAGTGCTATACCACGCGTGCCGTTGACAAATCCGTCTATCGTTCCAAGCCAGTTCAGGCCTCCTCTTGTAATATAAATCAGCCCGAAGAGAAGCCCCGCTAAGCTCATCACGGGCAGGACTATGCTCCTTCGCCATCCTGTTTTATCTATAATACTCGCCAGAACCGATTCGGTGATTGAAAATGCTGAGTCAATTCCCAGCGTAACCAGCGCGAAGAAGAAAACAAAGCTGAAGTATGCTGAGTATGGCAGTTGCGCAAGTGCGTACGGAAAAGCGACAAATGCCAGTGACGGGCCTGATTCTGCCACTTTTTCAACCGGTATGTAGTGCCCCGTCTGCTGAGTGACGAAAGCCATCCCCCCTAACGTGGCAAAGACGGCTAAGCCGGCGATAAAGCTCGTTGCAAAGTCGGCGAGACTTATTATTGCTGCGTTATTATTGATATCACTTTTCCTGTGCAAAAAGCTGGCGTATGTAATCATAACGCCGAACGCAAGACTTAATGAAAAGAACACCTGCCCGAATGCGTAACGCCACGTAACAGGTTTGGCAAGTTCCGACCACACAGGGTCGAGGTAATAAGCCAGACCCTGCATACTCCCTTCAAGCGTCAGACCTCGCACAGCCAGTATTAACAGCATCAGCCAGGGTAGAGGGACGGTTAGCCAGACAATCTTGCCCACAAGTCTGACTCCCTTGAAAATGCAAAAGTACATCGACAGCCAGGCAACGACCAGCGGCAGCACAATATTCCACCGAATACCACCGAGCGCCAATCCTTCTTGATAGCCCAGGTATGTCTGGAAAAAGAAGTTCTTTGCATTTGCAACACCTTCTATTCCCTCGCCCGCCCATGGCAGGTTACCACCGTTGAACATCCCAAGAACGCTGTACGCTAAGAAGCTAAAGCAATACGCTAAAACAACCGGATAGTATGTAACTATCACAAAACCCAGGATAATCCCCCACCATCCCACGACTTCAAAGCCCCTGTGTCCATGTTTGAACGCATCAGGCGCCGCCCGCTGGGTATAATGGCCGAGACTGAACTCAAGAATCATCAGAGGAACGCCAACCAAAAGCAGAGCAATTATATACGGAATTAAAAATGCGCCGCCGCCGTAGCTGTAAAGTTTATATGGGAACCCCCACAAATTACCCAAGCCTACAGCTGAACCCACCGCCGCAAGAATAAATCCACCCCGCGTTCCCCAGCTTTCTCTTTGCTCTTCTAAAAGCTCAGCCATCGCTACTTATTTTCCTGTTTTGAGTGAGCACACAGGGGATTTATGCTTTTACAGTTTTATCTCTTGTGGTACTTCGCTTGTATGCTCTATTGCAAGCAATTCGAGCGAATTTCGTTCAATAATGCTTTGAATGCTACCGCGTGGGACCGTTGGCAGCTTCGTGTCGGCTAAAAGCATATTAAAGCCGAGCAATGTCTCTATGCACGCTCCTGGATTACCGAGTGGAAATCCACTTCCGAAAAGCAATTTATCCATTACCCTTCGCTCATGTGCGGCGACCACGATATTATAAGTTTGCCAGACATTGCTGGGCTTGATTGTCAAATCCGCATACACATTTTTGTGTTTTGCTACCATCGACAATGTTTGCTCTACAAACGGCACCCCCATAGTCCCGATGATAATTTTTAATTCTGGAAATGTTCTTGCAATCTCATCCAAAAGGTATGGCTGAGCATAATCCAATATGGCGTCTGGCTGCAAAGTTCCGCCGTTATGGAAGAATACGGGCAGGCCAAGCTGTTGTGCCGATTCGTAGAACCGCATCGCCCTGCTGTGGGTCGGATGAAAACCACAACGACAACAGTACAGAGCCACTCCCTTAAGTCCAAGTTTGTCTTTGATAGAGGTTAGATTTTTGACATTAACGTTATCTTTGATGGGCTCTATAACTGCAAAGCCAACCATTTTTTCTTTATGTTTGTTTACATATTCAGACAGTTCCTTATTGACCTTTTCGCTTGGTCCATCGGGACTGGCCAATACAAAGCAGATATCTACCGTCCGTGCTGCCTCGATATGCTCAGATGTGCCAACATCATCGTCGGCGGTACAATTTATATGCGTATGACAGTCAACAATCACTTTTACACCCTTAGTTTTTTTAGCGGATTTCGATAGTGTCTTTTCAGACTTGGTCTTATAATAACTCTGCACTTTGCCACCGTCAAGAATAAATATTCTCATTTACTTTACTGAATATCGGCACAACGTTATGAAAATCTTGCGTCCAGCAGCTTTGAGATTTTTAAGTGTTAGAAAAATTGCTAAAAGCTTTTCTTGACATAAAAAAACAACCACAGTAATATGCTTCCCACATAGGAAGCTTATAAACGGTGATTTTAATGGACTGTCCGGTTTGCAAAAATGCGATGATTACCCTTGAGCTTACTGATGTAGAAATCGACTATTGCACCGATTGCGGCGGAATCTGGCTTGATGCAGGTGAACTTGAAATGCTATTGGGTGAGTTTGAAAAGGCCAGGCAATTGCTCGATTCGTTCAAACCTGTCCTCCGTAAGGAGTCCCTAGGACTGAGCAAAATCGAAGGAATCGACTCAAAGTCCCTTGAGAAACAGAGAAAGTGTCCTATCTGCGATAAAAAAATGCGAAAAATCATTGTTGGCTCTTCCATGCCCATCCTGCTTATTGACAAATGCCGCAGGGGTGATGGTATGTGGTTTGACAGAGGTGAACTGCAGGACATCGTAAATAGGGCAGAGCTGGATAAAGATAATAAAATCCGAGAATTATTGGCTGATATGTTCGGCCATAGTCAGCAGAATTGAAGTTAGAAATTAAGAGATGAAATAGGCGGAAAAAAGTCTGGCTTCTTAATAAAAAACGGGTAGAATACAAATGATAAACATTTTTAATGAAAGGAACAAATTATGAGTACTTTGAACTGGATACTGATAGTTGTTGGCGTAATAGCTGTTATCACTGTAATTATCCTTAAAAAACGAGGATAATAAAAGCAACAATATGTACTCAATAAAGGAGAAAAATTATGACGGCACTAATTGTTGTTGCTGTCGTTCTTGCTCTGTTGGTTATTTTCGTAATCGGTGTCTACAATGTCTTGATTCGTCTTCGCAATCAGGCCGATAATGCCTGGTCACAGATTGATGTTCAGCTCAAACGTCGGCACGATTTGATTCCCAATCTTGTCGAAACGGCTAAGGGCTATATGACGCACGAGCGCGGGACTTTTGAAGAGATAACGAAAGCCCGAAGCCAGGCGATGGGAGCAAAAAGCGTTGCCGAAGCATCAAAAGCTGAGGGCGCCCTCGGTGAAGCGTTGAGCAAATTTATGCTGGTTGTCGAGAATTATCCTGATTTGAAAGCCAATCAGAATTTTCTTGCCCTTCAGGAGGAGCTGACCAGCACGGAGAATAAAATATCTTTTGCTAGGCAGAGCTACAATGACCAGGTCCTGTTCTTTAACAACAAGACTCAGATGTTTCCTTCTAACATCGTTGCGAACATGTTCAATTTCAGCAAACGCGATTTCTTTGAGATTGAGGTTGCTGCCGAGCGAGAAGTGCCTAAGGTTAGTTTTTAGTTTTGAATTTTTCAGTTTAAAGCAAAGTCTCAAACTCAAAACTAAGAACTTAAAACTAAGAATCTAATGTAATGTGGGAACTGATACGGGCCAATAAGAGAAACTCCATCGTGCTGATTGTACTGATGGCGGTGGTTTTACTGCTGTTAGGCTTCG
>CAZZHL010000180.1:0-5433 GCA_964653945.1 uncultured Pirellulales bacterium | reverse complement strand
TTCTTTCCGCCAATGTTACAAAGTCCAGACCTATTGACGGGTCAACCTCGACGAGTATATCCACGTCGCTGTCCTCCTGCTGGTCTCCTCTTGCGTATGACCCGAACAATGCCATTTTGCTGACCTTAAACTGCTTCTGCAGTTCCGGCTTGTCTTTGGCTAACGTCTTTAGGATTTCTTCTTTTGTTATCACGGTATTACATTCTGCAACGTACCACGGCCAGGATGGCCGTGGTATCACGGGCTGGAAGCCCGTGATACGCTTTAACGCACTCTTCGCCCCGCATTATAAATCCTCTCCCGCATCGCTGTCAACTTAAAATCCCTTTTCACGATGTGCCGCCAGTCCTTTTCTATGTCGCTATTTTTCCAAGATTTTCTTTACATCTTTATGTCTTTATGGTTAATATCAACACTGTAAATAAGTGATAGTAGTCCGTCACATATCAAATGATTGGTGTCATTCCTGTGAAAGCAGGAATCCAAAGCTGATGTTGTTCTGGGTTCCGCATCAAGTGCGGAATGACAAAATTGTATGGAGATAAAGAAAATGTCAGAAAAGAGATTAGCCGTTGTAACCGGAGCCGCAAGAGGAATCGGCAAAGCTATCGTTTTCGAGCTGCTCAAACAAGGCCGATTAGTCGCAGGACTCGATATCATCGAAGACCAGCTCAAAGAGCTTGAAAAGGCCGCAGAGCAGGATGGTTACGAAATAATCACGCGATGCGTCGATATCACCGATACCGAAAAGTTCACCGAAGTGCTCGAATCTCTGGCTGCCGAACACGGCGGAATCGCAATTTTAATAAACAACGCCGGCATTACCCGCGACAATCTTCTTTTGCGAATGACCAACGAGGAATTCGATAAGGTCATTGAGGTGAACCTCCGCGCCGCCTTTGTTGCAATTCGCACCGCCTCCAAATCCATGGTCAGAAACAAGTTCGGCCGAATCATCAACATCAGCTCTGTATCCGGCGTGATGGGCAACGCCGGCCAGGCAAATTACTCCGCCAGTAAGGCAGGTCTCATCGGCCTTGCCAAGACCGTTGCCCGTGAACTGGCCAAGAAAAATATCACCGCCAATTGTATCGCTCCTGGTTTTATCGATACCGAGATGAGCAGAAAGCTCCCTGAGCCGGTCATTGAAGCCGCAAAGCAGTTTATTCCTTTGCGCCGGCTTGGCACTGTTGAGGATGTCGCAAAGGCAGTCGCCTTTTTAGTCAGCGATGATGCCGCCTACATCACAGGCCAGGTCCTATGCGTCGATGGCGGCATGGCCATGTAATTACTCAGGACCTTGCAGCCAGTGGTCAGCGAAAATAGCAAAGTCTGCAAAGTCCTCAACGCCATCGAAATTCAAATCGCCACACAAATGCCGTCTTAAAAATGGATATATCTGTCCCATATCCCATACATCTACAAAATCCCAACCGACGGAAGTAAAAGTAGTGACCATCTGCATTTCTGCTGTAGTTTTGCCTTCACCGCCAGCACTGGCTGGCTGACTGGTACTCTCAATATCCCAGAAAGAAGCAGTAATAGTCCCTTCGTAATCCCATCCCACCAGCCCGCCAATGTCATCAAATTCTCCTTCTCCCAAAACGACTCCCGTTGCATAGCAATTCGAAATCGTGCCTTCATAACTACGTCCAACCAGCCCACCGATTTGTAAGAATCCCGAAACATTACCGCTTGCATAGCAATTAGAAATTGTACCCTCACTATTGTCTCCCACCAGTCCGCCAATGTAACAATCTCCTGGAACATCTCCCATTGCATAGCAATTCGAAATCGTACCAACATTTCCACCCGCCAGCCCACCGAGGAAGCCATATCCCGAAATGTTGCCTGTTGCATAGCAATCTGAAATCACGCCACCATTGATTCCTACCAGACCACCGATGATACTGTCACCTCCCGAAACGCTGCCTGTTGCATAGCAATTTGAAATCGTGCCATTATTATTGCTTCCCACCAGACCACCATTGTAGCCTATCCCGCCGAAAACATCTCCTGTTGCATAGCAATTCGAAATCGCTCCATTGAAATTGTATGCCACCAGCCCGCCACTGGGCCCCGTCTCTCCCCAAACTCTGCCGGTTGCATAGCAGTTCGAAATCGTGCCTTTCACACTATATCCCGCCAGCCCGCCAACTCCAACCCCCGAAACGCTTCCACCCTCGATGCCACAGTCGTTAATCATTCCATTCTCTAACAAGCCAGCAAGACAACCAGAATGTTGTGAAGAAAATGCCTCGATGTTGGGGTCAATTAATATCAAATCTTTAATCTCTGCATTTGAGCCATTTACATAAATAAAAAGCCCGAAAACATCGTTGTAAGTGGTAGTAGTGTATGTTAAATTGGAAATTGTATAGCCATTGCCGTCAAAAACGCCGGTAAAGGGATTATTATTCAAAGGATTATAAGGATCATAATATCCGATGATATTGAACTTTGTGCCGGTGTAGTCAGCGAGGTTGATGTCGGCAACCAGCAGAAAATGCGCATCCCAGTCATCGGGGTTTGCCCCGATTTCGTTCATATCCTCGGCAGTAGCTATTAGATATGGGTCGTTCGGCTCGCCCGTCCCGCCGCTGTAGGTGCCTGCAAAGGCACTACTAAAAAACATAAAGACCGCCATTGCTAAAAGAATTGATTGCTTTTTAATATGCATTATCTTTCCTTATGGCTATGTAATTAATCAGAACCCTCCAACCATCGGCCGGCCAATATTGCAAAGTCGTAGAAGTTTACAATATCATCGTGATTGATATCACCTGCAAGATAAACCCGCAAAAATGGATATGTCTGGTTTTCACCGATATTCCAAACTTCAATAAAGTCCCAGCCGGCATCAGTGAAGGTACTCTCCGTTTTCATCTCGGCTGTAGTCTTGCCTATCCCGCCATCACTGGTTGACTGCCCGGTAGTCTCAACGTCCCAGAAAGAGTCTAAAACTGGGTCTCCCATGCAATTGTCTCCCACCAGTCCGCCGACATTCCAACCCCCTGTAACGCTTCCTGTTGCATAACAATTTTCAATCGTGCCATAATAATTGTCTCCCACCAGCCCACCGGCCCACCAATATTCTCCTGTAATATCGCCTGCTTCATAGCAATTCAAAATCGTGCCCGCATTCTCTCCCGCCAGGCCGCCGGTGCGCCAACACCCTGTAACGCTTCCTGTTGCATAGCAGTTTGAAATCACGCCGCCGTCAATATCTCCCACCAGGCCACCGGTGCAACTGTTTCCGTCAACCGCCCCTGTTGCATGGCAATTTGAAATCGTGCCCGTGTTCTCTCCCACCAGTCCGCCGGTGTCATGCTCTCCCGAAACGGTCCCTGTTGCATAACAATTGTAAAACGCACCCTCATTAACTCCAACCAGCCCGCCAGGGAAGTAATCTCCTCCCGAAACGCCGCCTGTTGCATAGCAATTTGAAATCGTGCCCCAATTGGTTCCCGCCAGTCCGCCGGTTGCGTCATCTCCCGAAACATTCCCTGTTGCATAGCAATTTGGAATCGTGCCCAGATTGAATCCTACCAGCCCGCCGGCATAACAGTACCCTGAAACCTCGCCTGTAGCATAGCAATTTGTAATCGTACCCAAGTAATTTTCTCCCACCAGTCCGCCGGTGTAATTACGAAATCCCGAAACGCTGACGGTCGCATAGCAATCCGAAATTGTGCCCTGACGATTGCATCCCACCAGCCCGCCGGTCCAACGATATCCTGAAACACTGCCACCTTCCACAGCACAGCCGCTAATCGCCCCATTTTTTAACCAGCCAACAAGAGAACCTACATGATCCGAATTACCTGCTGCGTTAACATCATGGTCGATTAAGGTCACGTCTTTAATCTTCGCATTCGGGTCATCGACATCACCGAAAATGCCAATGTTGTGGGTGTCAGTGCACTGATAAGTGAAGTTTGAAATTGTATGGCCGTTGCCATCAAAGACGCCGGTAAAAGCATTGCTGTCGTTTCCGATGATGTTAAACTGTGTGCCGGTGTAGTCAGCCATATTGATGTCACATATCACCAGGAAATGCGCACCCCAGTCGTTAGAGTCAACGCCGATTTCGTTCATATCCTCGGCTGTAGCTATTAGATACGGGTCATTCGGCTCACCCGCCCCGCCGCTGTAAGTACCTGCAAAGGCGCTGCTAAAAAACATAAAGACTACTACCGCCAAAAGGGTTAATTGCTTTTCCATGTTTACCGCCCTTCCTTATCATCTGCTTATGATAAAAATCACAAGAGTTATTATACCATACTACCGATAAAATGCAAGAAAAAACCGATTCCCGAAACAGGCGATTGTTTTCTTGCTGTCCGAGTAAAATTCGATATACTTATCCATATAGTTTATTCATGGCTGAACAGAAATATATGGCTTTAATCAATTATTAAAAGGCGTTTGAAATATGGGATTGCAGCTTTATAACAGTTTGACGCGGGGGAAAGAGGAATTTAAGCCGTTAAAGAAAGGCCAGGTTGGAATATACGTTTGCGGGCCGACCGTATATGGACATGCACATCTCGGACACGCAAAAAGCTATGTCAGCTTTGATATTCTGGTTCGATATCTTCGCTATCTCGGCTTCAGCGTAACATACGTGCAGAATATAACCGATGTCGGCCATCTGACCGACGATGCGGATGAAGGTGAGGATAAGATTGGCGAAGCAGCGAAAAAGGAAAAAAAGCACCCCATGGCATTAGCGGAGTATTATACCCGTAGTTATTTTGAGGATATGGATAAACTCAATTGCGTAAGGCCGGACATCAGCCCGAGAGCCAGCGGCCATATAACCGAGCAGATAGAATTAATAAAGAAACTCCTGGAAAAGGGATATGCCTATGAGGCCAACGGCTCGGTGTATTTCGATGTCTCTAAATTCAAGGACTATGGGAAACTATCCGGCAGAAATATCGAGGAGATGTTAGCTGGTGTCCGCGTGGAGGTATCGCCTGATAAGAAAAACCCTGTGGATTTTGCTCTCTGGAAGAAGGCGGAACCAAACCATATTATGCAATGGCCGAGTCCCTGGGGGATGGGATTTCCCGGCTGGCATCTCGAATGCTCGGTGATGAGCACAAAATATCTCGGCCAGCCCTTCGATATTCACGGCGGCGGTCTGGAAAACCAGTTCCCACATCACGACTGTGAAATCGCCCAGGCAGAAGCTGCTAACGGTGTTCAATTCGCCCGTTACTGGATACATAATAATATGGTTACCGTTGACGGCCAAAAGATGGGCAAAAGTTTGGATAATTTTATTACGCTAAAACAGGCCTTCTCCGGTGCGCATGAAAGATTAACCAGAGCTTACGACCCGCTGGCGATTAGGCAGTTGGTTTTGAACAGTCATTACAGAAGTCCTCTGGATTTTTCAGATGCTGCCCTTTTTGCAGCGCAGAG
>CAZZHL010000179.1:0-5451 GCA_964653945.1 uncultured Pirellulales bacterium | reverse complement strand
ACGTGTTTGCGGACACTGATAACAATTTGATTGATTTTGATAAATTTCACTCAGCTTTGCGTTCTGTGAATTTGTTAAATTACCGTGGCTCAGTGATTCGAGTTTCGGGTTTGACGGTTGAATCCAACGGTCCCAAAGTTGGTATAGGTGAACTCTGTGGCATCAATATTCGTGACGGTCGGCGTGTATTGGCGGAGGTTGTAGGCTTCCAGGGTGACCGGCTTATTCTGCTTCCGTTAGAGTACATAGAGGGTATAGCGCCGGGTGATACGGTAACCACTCGAACCACTCCACGTTATATTACCTTAAGCGAGAATGTACTTAATAGAGTATTGAATGGACTGGGAGAAACAATCGATGGCAAAGGGCCATTGATGGGGACTGATAAGAAGGCATTAGATGCCAGCAGCCCTCCGGCATTGAGCAGAGAAAGAATAACCGAGCATTTGGCCTTAGGAATCAGGTCAATGGATGGCTTACTAACCTGCGGCAAAGGCCAGCGAGTAGGCATTTTTTCAGGAAGTGGTGTAGGTAAAAGTGTACTTCTCGGCGATATCGCCAATTCAAGTGATGCAGACATCAATATCGTAGCATTGATAGGTGAACGTGGTCGGGAGGTTCGAGAATTTCTCGAAGAAGACCTTGGTTCTGATGGTCTGGCTCGCAGTGTGGTTGTGGTTGCTGCTTCGGATTCGCCCCCGATTCAAAGGGTCAAGGCCGCATTTGTAGCGGTAACAATTGCTGAATATTTCAGAGACAAAGGCAAAAATGTTCTGTTCATGATGGATTCGCTAACTCGCTTCGCACAGGCCCAACGCGAAATCGGACTTGCTGCCGGCGAACCGCCAACAACAAAAGGTTACTGTCCAAGCGTCTTTTCACTGATGCCCAGACTCATAGAGCGTTTAGGATGCGCCGAAAACGGCAGCATCACAGGGATTCTAACAGTGCTCGTTGAAAATGATGATTTGACCGACCCCGTGGCTGATAGTGCCAGAAGCTTGTTGGATGGGCATATAGTCTTGTCAAGAAAATTGGCCGAGAGAGGTCATTTCCCTGCTGTGGACATCCTGGCAAGCGTAAGCAGGCTAATGCCTATGGTGGTTAGCGAAGAGCACAGGCTGGCGGCCCAGAAACTAAAGGAAATATGTGCCACCTACATTGATGCCGAAGACTTGATAAATATCGGCGCGTTTTCACGGGGCAGCAATCGTCGTATTGATGGAGCAATTGCTTTAATCGACAAAATAAGCAACTTCCTTATTCAGCCTGTTCGGGAAAGAACGGACTTCAATGAAACCATCAGGCAAATGACCGCGATTACTCAATCGTGGGACGAACTTTTGAACGTCGATGTTGAAAGAACTGGAAACATAGCTAAATGAAGCGATTTGCATGGCGACTGCAGCGCGTTCTTGACATAAAGACAAAGGAAGAACAAACGAAGAAAGTAGAGTTAGTTAAGCTGACTGAAAAAGTTGCTCAGGCACGAAGTAAACTGCTGGCGCAAAAAAGGATATTAGATAATATAATCGATGATTTAAGGGGACAACCTTCTAAGAAACGATTAAGTAAACAAGAGTTTTTTTTGAGATGTTCGGTAACAAATGATGAGGTAATAAAAGAACTTAAAGAAAGGCTGAGCAAACTCGAATCAGCCCAGAGGCAAAAAATTGCTGAGGTTTTAAAGGTCAGAAGATTCAAGAAAGGCCTAGAGAAATTGCGGGCCCAAGCAAAAGCAAAATTTATAAATGAGCAGGAAAAACTCGAGCAGAAAGAGTTAGATGAAAGGGCTAATGTCGGCTTTGCTCGAAAACTAATTCGATAATTAAAATCGCCCGCCGCCCCGACTCGCGTCGGGAGACGCGGGGGCAGGCGATAGCAGTCCCGTCAGGGATTGGCTATGCCATAGGCAGGCCAAGTCCATAAAAAGACAGGAGAAACAAACGTGAATAAAAAACTAATAATAATAGTAGCGGCAGCCGGCCTGATGAGCTTTGCAGGGACGTTTGCGTTTGCCTGGCTCACTAAACCATCCACCAAGAGCCCAAGCACCGAAGCACCTCAGCCGACACCTGCCGCAGAGGAACCCATCCCAAAATTGCCACAACCACAAATAACTACAGCTGGTGGTGACAGCGTAATCAACAGAAAAATGAAAAGAGCGATGACGGAAAAGCAACTCAAAAGTCTTATTTATGAGATGCGGGAGAAAATTCAAGAATATGGCAGTAAGCTGGAAGGGCTTAAACTCCATGAGCAGAGATTACAAATGGTTCAGGATACGTTAAAAAAGGACATCGAGCAGTTAGATAATCTACGAATCGAGCTTGCTGTGACCGTTGCCAGTCTCAAGGAAGAACAAGATAAGCTGCTAAAGAGCAGAATCGAAATTGCACAAGAAGAAACAAGCAACCTGATGTCAATAGCAGCCGCTTATGACAAGATGGATTCCGAAGCGGCTGGCAAAATATTGACTAACATGAGCCAGGAGCAGAATAACAATGCCGATGACGCCGTGAAGATTCTATACTACATGACTGAGAGGACCAGGGCCAAATTATTAGCACAACTGGCCACTTCCGAGCCAAATCTTGCAGCTCTTATATGTCATAAATTAAAGCAGATAACTGAAGGCAAATAGCGCTATGGACATTGCAACAATAATTGGAACACTTTTGGGTTTTATAGTCGTTATTGGTGCCATTGTTGCCGGTGGTGGTGCCGGAATGTTTTTTCATATTCCATCATTGGCGATAACCATGGGAGGAATGCTGTGTGCCACGCTCATACATTTTTCGCTGCCGCAGTTCTTAGGTATATTTTCGGTAATCAAGAAAACCATAGTCGCGAAAATACCGCCGCAGTCTGAGCTGGTTCAAAAAATGGTTAACTACGCTGCTATCAACAGGCGGGACGGAGCACTTGCTCTTGAGCAGGAAATTAGCAAGATAAGCGATTTGTTTTTCGTCAAGGCCCTGCAGATGCTCGTAGATGGTCAAGAATCCGAAGAAATTCGGGAAACTATGTCTTTGGAGATTCAACACCTTCAGGACCGGCATTCGAATGGTAAAAAGATTTTGGAGTTTATGGGAGCATCAGCCCCTGCTTTCGGGATGATAGGCACGCTTATCGGTCTGGTCCAGATGCTCAGGAGCCTGGAATCCCCTGAAAAAATTGGTGCAGGGATGGCAGTGGCTTTGCTTACCACTTTTTATGGTGCCTTTGCTGCCAATCTGATTTTTATCCCGCTGGCAGGCAAATTGGGGATTTATTCCAAGGCCGAAACGACCGCGAAGGAAATGATTACAGAAGGCATCTGCGCCGTTGCGCGCGGTGATAATCCAACGGCTGTTCGGGAAAAGATGCAGGCGTTTGTTTCCCAGAGCAAACGTGAAGAAGTAAAGGCGAATATTTAATGCGGCGAGAAATAAAACAGCCAGAGCCGGAACAGGCCCAAGGTGCACCTGAATGGATGGTCACTTTCAGCGATTGTATGACATTACTGCTAACGTTTTTTGTGCTGCTTTTGAGCTTTTCATCTTTCAGCAATAAAGTTTTTCGGAAATTGAAGGTGATTTTTATCGGCTCTTTGCCTTCGGTCAGTGTTAAGAACAAGAGGGATACAAATGCGTTTTTGGATGTGAAACAAATCGAACATACACAGGAAATTGACAAAGGAAGTGAGAAACCCACGTTGGAAAAAGGTGAAAAAGACCACCTAAAAAAAGACACAGAGCCCGCAAATTTTCATGACGAGAAGGTATTTTTAATTTCATCAGACAAGGTCTTTTGGGGTGGGGGGACAATTATTTCGCCTCAGGGCCGAAGAACCCTCTCTGCTATGGCATCATTTCTAAGAGAGATGCCAAACCGTGTAGTTATCAGCGAAAACGGCCAGGATGATGAAAGGGTTGATGGGCTTGGCCTGCAACGTGCGTGGGCTGCGATGGAGTATCTTACGACAAAACAAGGCCTCGACAAAGGGCGATTCAGTATCACAGCAAGTACGCTTCAAGAAAACCTAAAAAGCATTGAACAGGCCTATTCAGGAGTAAAAACCGAACGCATACTTGAAGTTGTTTTATTGGAACGGAGTATCTACCAGTGATACGCCGGCGGATGACAACTGAGACAGAAAGCTCTAAAGTGCCTGCATATATTGTTACCTTCTCGGATATGGTGACGCTTCTGCTGACATTCTTCGTGATGCTGCTGACTTTAGCTCAGGTGCAGGACCCGGAGCTTTACAATATAGGCCGGGATTCTTTTATAAAATCAATGCGGCATTTCGGACTTGGAATGCTTTTCGGTAAAAAAGTGGCTTTTAACTTCGGCGAGAATAAGGTGAAATATTTCATAAGCAGCCCCGATGAGCCGTCAGAAGTCAGAAATATAGACGCACAGGAAGAAGATGTTCGTCGCCTTTTTAAGGAAGTTAGTCGGTCTATGACAACTACGCCTTCACAAATTGTCGCAAAAGAGACAAACTTTTCAGTCGCCGATATTAGTTTTTCAGCCGGCGAAGCAAGCCTTAATGAATCAGCCAAGAATTTCTTAACGCGGTTCTCTCTGGATTTGCAGGCGAACGACCCCCACGTTTTCCTGTCGAAGACAAGAGTGGGGGTCAAGCTTTATGTACTTGGTTTGGCCAGAGATGCAAAAGGTGAGAAAGAACAGTGGATACTGTCTGCCAGACGAGCCCAGGCAGCTTCTGACTTTCTGCGTAGTATTTTACCAACAGTGCTCCAATGGCCTGTTTACTCGTGGGGAGCCGGTCCAGGAGGTCAGTGGGTGAGCGAAAACAGCCCGGTTTCCGAGCAGTCGCAAATCTTGATTGCTGTACTTCGGGCAAATGATTAGACTCGTGCTTCGTAGCCCCGCAGCCCCTAAGGGGCAAGAGCGGGGGCAGAGTAGCATTCGCAAGTTCACTGGACTTGGCGGCAAAATACATCTATTGTTGTCTTGGAACTATTCAAAACTGTTACTTTTTTGGGCGATTTACCGCCCCTAAGGGGTCAATTCAGCATTAAAAAACGTCCTTCGCCCCGTTAGAAATCCCTGATATTAGTGGGGAGATGCGGGACGGAGTTTTTTTTCTAACGGGGTAACGCCTATTCTGCAGTTTCGGCACGCTATTTGCTCACCTCTTATTGATGTTCATAAAACTTTTTAGGTGAGGGTCTAAGTATGGGTGCGTGGTCCATACCGGTATCATAATTACTATTTTATCTTGGATGCCGTTTCGAATGTTGAATGATTCTCAGTCAACCGATGGGGTTCAAACAGTCTGTCCAAAAGAGTGCGAAGAAGTCAGGAAACTTATCTAGCAGAATTTGGAGGTAAGAAAATGTCAACATCACAGCAAAAGGTAGATGTCAGTACCGCCCGCCGTGAGGGCAATAGTGTTAAGACGCCGGCGCCAATTCAAGTACGCAACTTAGCAGGCAA
>CAZZHL010000178.1:0-5467 GCA_964653945.1 uncultured Pirellulales bacterium | reverse complement strand
CGTTACCTGCGTCCGTTCCGCCAGCGAGTTTTCTCTCGACCGTATCCGGTTTTCCTCAGCAGCGGCCTTCGCCCGATTGATATCATCCAGACAGTAGAATCTATCACCCGCCTGAGGGACATCGTTAAGGCCCGTTATCTCTACCGGCGTAGAGCTCGTGGCAGTCTTTATATTCTTACCGTAGCTATTTTTCAACATTTTTACTCTGCCGTAACTACAGCCCGCCAGAACCACATCGCCTTTGGTTAGTTGGCCCTCTTTAATTAATAGAGTTGCCACTGGGCCTTGCTGTGGTGATACCTTTGCCTCCACCACCCATCCTGTTGCAGGGATGGTGTCATCGGCTTCAAGCTCGAGCAATTCAGCTACGTAATCGAGAGACTCGAGCAAATCGTTTATACCCTCACCGGTAACTGCACTTGTTTTCACGACTTCCGTCTCTCCACTCCACTCGGCCGGTGTCAATTCTTGTTCAGCTAACTGTGAGTAAATGCGATTTACATCGCAACCGGGCAAATCTATTTTATTCAATGCGACAACGATTGGCACCCCGGCTGCTTTACTGTGTGCTATCGCCTCGATGGTTTGTGGCATTACTCCGTCATCTGCGGCGACCACCAGCACCACAACATCAGTCATATTGGCACCTCTGGCTCGCATAGCCGTAAATGCCTCGTGTCCGGGAGTATCAAGAAACGTCACTTTTTTATTGTCCCATGTTACTTCTGATGCACCGATATGCTGCGTGATGCCTCCTGCTTCACCGGCTGCTATTTGAGTAGACCGGATTTTATCCAATAAGCTGGTCTTGCCGTGGTCAACGTGCCCGAGCATTGCTGCAACTACAGCCCGTTTCTTGAGATTTTTTCGTGGATGTTCTTCAAATTCAGTTCGTATCTGCTCTTCTAATGTGGTTTTATGTTCCACTATCAGTTCTGTATTGAGTTCCAGAGCAACCAGCTCCGCAATGTCTCTGCTTATAACTTGATTGACCGTGGCCATTACACCCTGTTGCATCAATTTGCTAATAATATCACCTGTTTTAACCGCCAGGGCCGCAGACAAATCCTTTACTATAATTGGCTCGCTTACAACTGCCTTTTTCGGCTTGGCAACCACAGAGGCTTCCGCATGAAACTTAGTGGCGATTTTTCGTGTCGGTCTTAATCGCAACATTTCACCACCGGCAGCACTAAGCCGGGCTCGTCTTTCTTCGATATCTCTTTCGCGCCATCTGCCAACAGCTTTGTGTTTTCGCGGTACTTCCACCTCTCGCACGTCTTTCCGACGACCATGCGTTCTCTCCTTGTATCGTTTTGACGCTTGCTTTTCATCCTTGCCCTTGCCTACAACCAAATTTGATTTTCCCTGTTCCTTTTCACTATACATCAATGGTTCAGTTACAGGCTCGTTATACTTGGGCCTCGGCTTCGGCTTCGGCTTTGGTTTCGGTCGTCGTAACGGCTCTGGTGCCTCGATTCGAACAACCTTTGGGCCGCTCAGTTGAGCTGGTTCGGGCTTTTCTAAAATCGGCCCGGCTGGAAGTATTGGCTCCGGCTCTTTTGGTTCTTCTACAATTACCGATGTGGATTCTTGTTGCTCACCCCCTATATCTTCTGCTGTTTCACTGGCAGCGGCTTCAGTTACCTGTTCAATAGTCTCAATAGCTTCCTCGGTCGGCTCGGCTTTTTTGGCCGCTTTCTTTTTCTTCGTCGTACGCTTCCGCTTTACCTTCTTCTTAATCCGTACCTTCTTCAGGTCAACCTTTTCAGCCGTCTCAACCGATGTTGTTCTATCTTTATCGCTAAACCACTCCCTGATAGTAGCTGCCAGACCAGCAGATATCACTGACATATGGTTCTTAATATCAAGACCCTCATCCTGACACTTCTGTACGATAGCAGTGCTTTTTACCCCGAGTTCCTTAGCCAGAATATAGACCCTTGTAGCTGCCATAAAATCAGCTTTCCACCCTCCGTCCCTTAGGGGCTGCGGAGGACGAGTAAGTTTTTAGTATCGGCTCCGGATAATATAAAAAAAATTCATACTTTATTTTTCATCTTCCGTCGCGTCTGTCTGTTCAGCCAGTTCTTTTTCTGCCTGCTTTTGTTTCGACTCTGTCGCCAAACGCTTCGCGTCCTCGACTGCCGCCGCAACCAGTTCCTTTGCAATCTCCGAGTCAATACCGAGTTCGCTAACCAGTGGTTCGGCACCTACATCCTCCAGGTCTAAAACGGATATGACCCCTAGCGCTATCAGCTTGTCAACCACTGTATCATCAGCAGCTTCAACGTTCTTAACACAGTTTGTTAGTTGTTCGATACCTTGATTGTATTCGTTCGGTGTTAGTATATCGATGTCCCAGCCGGACAGTCTCGCAGCTAATCGAACATTCTGTCCATGTTTGCCGATAGCCAGACTAAGCTGGTCATCATCCACAACCACTGTCGCTCGTCCCATCTCGAAACACAATGCGATTTCACTGACCTTTGCCGGCATCAGTGCGTTTACCACAAGAATTTGTGACGACTCGTTCCATCGCACAATATCTATTTTCTCTCCGCCCAATTCATCAACGATATTTTTGATTCTGCTGCCGCGCACACCTACGCAGGCCCCAACCGGGTCGACCTTTTCATCGAGCGATATAACCGCAACTTTGGTTCGGTATCCCGCCTCTCGTGCCAATGCTCGTATTTCGATAATCTTCTCATTAATCTCCGGCACCTCTAACTCGAACAATCGGCGGATAAAATCGGGGTGTGTACGCGAGAGAAGGATTTTGACTTGGTTCGAAGTCTCTTTTACATCGAGAATCAGGCATCTAATTCTCTCGCCCGGCCGGTGCGTCTGTCCCATGATTTGCTCGCCCTTCGGCATGAACCCTTCGGTCCAGTGGTCGAGACTGACAACCAGCGTGCCGCCTTCGTATCGAACGACTGCTCCGCTTATGATTTCTCCTCTTCGCTGGACAAACTCAGTAAAGATACTGTCCCTTTCATCGGCCCGTATTTTTTGAATCATCACCTGTTTGGCTGTCTGAGCTGGAATTCGGCCAAGCTTCTTTATGTCAATTTGCTCACCATTTTTAGAGGCCTCGACCTCTCCGCTTTCTCTGTCGATATGCACGGATATCTCGCTGTCCGGCTCGCCGAAGTGCTTCCTGATCGCCGAAACCATGGCTTCCTCCAAATCGACAAAGATAGACTCCTTGTCGACGTTCTTGTCGCGTGCGATATTATCGACAATCCTTACTAATTCCTGACTCATTGCTTTTCTCTTTCTAACTCAATATAGAGCAAAAAAAAGTGGAAACCACTTATGTTTCCACCTCAAAAAAACACCTAAAACAAGCCGAGTTTGTATCCTGTCTCTATCCTACATCAGCCATCTCCGATAGGGTTCGTAAACCAATAATAAAACCCGCTTGTTTGGCAAACACCGAAGTAGAAACACTGATTGCCAAGCCACCATTTACATAGAAAGTGCTATCGCACTCGCCAATTGTTCCACTACTGAACACTGTTCGCTAATCCTGTTAACGTCATTTTAGGTACCTCTTTAGCTTAGCTCTGGCAGCCGTTAATCCTTATAGTCAAACTTATTATAATAATCGTCAAACCCATTGCTGGCAATGACTTTTTCGACAAATTTGTATAAATTTTAACCTAAATCTAGCGTAAAGGACAATATTTATGGCTAAGAACATCCAAAAATCGACCAAATACTCAGGCGGAGGGAGCTTTGAGTTAGATCCTTCAACTCGCTTTTGCCTCGTTCAGGACAGGGTTTTGAGTTTTGAATTAGGCGGAAGGTTTGAGCTCTAAGTCCTTAATACATAAGGGATTGTAAAAAAATACGACATAACTGACTGCTATACATAGATTTACAAAGTATTTTCAATCAAATACGCAGGTAGTTGCGCGCTAAAATCGAAAAAAACGAATTTTTTTTTATTCATTCCTGAATAAGCACTTACGCAAATTCATTCCTTAAAAAATTGCTCAATTTTCGCATCAAACGTGCAGGTTCAGCCAATTATGAAAGGACCTATTAGTCCTCAAATGCGAAATCTGAATACCTGACGAGCTTCTCCGCGGAATGGGGTGGTGAATATCTTGGAGTTAACCGTAAAAATCAAAATTCCCGACCGATTGGTTCAGCCGGTGGTTTGGCTTGCGATTTTGTATCGGCGGCTGCGATACGGCTATTCGTTTCGGCGGATAAAGCTCTCTCGGGGCAAATACGCCATCGTTGACCCGGATGATTACGAGCGTTTAAATAAGCACAAATGGCACACTTCCAGGAGTAGTAACGTTTTTTATGCTTGCCGAAACGTCAGAATTGCTAAAAACAAACGTCTCTATATCAAGATGCACCGCGAGATTATCAATCCTCCCTCTTCTCTTTTCGTTGACCATATCAACCATAATGGTCTGGACAATCGAAAGGCCAATCTTAGGCCGGCAACATGCGCACAGAACTGCGTAAACAGGCCATCCGTTAAGTCAAAGACATCTTATTCGAAGTACAATGGGGTAACCCGGCGCAAAGACATAAAGAAGTGGTGTGCCCAGATTAGCTTTAAGGGGAAGCGTATTCATCTCGGCCACTTCCATTCTGAGATTGAGGCGGCAAAAGCTTATGATATCGCCGCTAAAAAATACCACGGGGCCTTTGCGGTTCTGAACTTTGATTCGTGACCCGACGCTCAAGGCGGGAGCTTGTCCGCCGAAGTCTTGACGAAGGCGGAACGAAGCGGCGAAGAAGTATCATGGGGAATTTGCGGTATTGAATTTTGCCACGAAGGCACTAAGACACGAATTTTAACCACAGATTTCACAGATTAGCACTGATTTATATTTACCGCGGAGAATGCAGAGAGCACAAAGTTGCTTGTGCTGCCGGAGACCGCGATTGGTTCGACAAGCTCACCACAGGGAGGGACATACAAGTATTACGCAGAAGCGAAGCTACGGAGTAAACCCCGTTAGAAAGAAAGTCAGAATCTTCTAACGGGGTAAATAAAAAAGTCCGAACCGCAGGCAGCACAAGCAAAAAGATTGCATCAAGCTTTGATGAGCGGATAGCCAGCCGGCTGAGTCTGTTCAAATGGCTCGGTGCTGGCGGGCAGGACAAAAGACTGGATTTCGCCGGGGAGGGCAAGTAAAATTGGCCGCTTTAGCAGAGGAAAACTGCAAAAAATAATAAAAAATTTACTTGCACATGAACTCAATTATGCTTATTTTCGTATTGAGTTAGGAGAAAAATGCCGATATTTTAACAAATTCGAGGCTAACTCTGCTTAATTTAGGGGATAATTATGAAACTAAAACAAATAAGAGTTGATGGTTATAAGAATCTGATAGATTGTGTAGTCAATCTCGGCGATTTTAACGTTCTCGTCGGACCAAACAACAGCGGAAAATCCAATCTTCTTGAGGCAATACAGATGTTATTCTTTTTC
>CAZZHL010000177.1:2371-5510 GCA_964653945.1 uncultured Pirellulales bacterium | reverse complement strand
AGAATGACCCAGGCCCAGGAAGGCGAAGCCGACAGCGCAGTGACGGAGCAGCTAAAGCAAATGAGGGAAAAATTTGAAGCTGCAATGAATGATGATTTGAATACCTCTGTCGCCCTTTCGGTTGTGTTCGAGCTGGTTCGGCTGGCCAACAACCTACTTGAAGAAAGTGAGGCAACCAAAGAAACACTTAATGCAATTGAAGATTTGTTTAGCCGGCTTGGCGGAGATGTACTGGGCCTGGTAAAGGACGAATATCCAGAGGCCGGCAGCGTCCATGCCGAGATGCTGGACAAACTAGTCAATGTCTTTATCGAGCAGCGCAAAAATGCCAGAGAGAGAAAAGATTTCGTAGCGGCTGATGTGCTGCGCGACAAACTTGAGGAAATCGGAATACTGCTGGAAGATAAGCCCGGAGGAATTACTACCTGGAGAAGAAAATGAGAATACTCGGCATTGACCCGGGTTTGCAGGTCTGTGGATATGCCTGTTTAGAGATAGACGGCAAAGAAAAGCTGATTGAGGCAGGCGTATGCCGCACATCAGGCAGCCTGCCGTTGGAAGCAAAGCTGAACCAGATTGCCAAAGATATGCAGTCTCTGCTGAAAAAATTCAGCCCTGACATCGTGGCGGTAGAAGAATTGTATTCACATTACGCTCATCCAAAAACGGCGATATTGATGGGACACGCAAGAGGAGTTATACTGCAGAGCTGCGCAGAGGCAGCGATTGAGCTAAAAAGCTTTAGTGCCACGCGCATAAAAAAATCGATTACCGGCAACGGCAGAGCATCAAAGCAGCAGATGCAAAGAACCATCCAAAGTCTTCTATCATTACCCGCCCTGCCGGAGCCGGACGACGTGGCCGATGCAATAGCTGTGTCATTATGCTGCGCAAATTCGATAAAGGTTGCCGTTTCTGCGTGAAAGGTAGATTGACTTTGTAAAAAAGAGTTTTTGAATGTCATTCCGAGCGAGCGCAGCGAGTCGAGGAATCTGCTCATTTTTAACAGATTTCTCCACTTGGCGATGCTCTGCATCACCTCGGTCGAAATGACAATTAGTGAATTATGATAGCTCGGATTGAAGGAAAACTTGTCAACCTCGATAGCGATAGTGCCCTGGTGCAGGTCGGGGCAGTGACGTATGAAGTAATGCTGCCGGGCTATTGCGTAAATGCCCTGTCGGACAAGGTCGGCTCAGAAATTACCCTTTGCACTATGGAGTATTACGAAGGCACACCGGCAGGCGGTAACCTGATACCGAGAATGGTCGGTTTTTTAAGTGCAGGCGAAAGAGATTTCTTCACAAAATACGTCAGTGTCAAAGGGATTGGCATTAAAAAAGGCCTGCGGTCGCTGAGTATTCCGATAGCCAACATAGCTGCGGCGATAGAAAACGGCGACGATAAAATATTGATGTCGCTGCCGTCAGTGGGCAAAAGACTGGCCCAGCAGATTGTCGCTGAGCTTAAGGGCAAGGTCGGTGACTTTGCGCTCGGGGCGGAAGCCGGCCCGGCAGGTACAACGGCTGTATTTAAACCGTTCCAGATTGAAGCACTGGAGATTCTTGTCGCTTGGGGCGAAAAAAGAAATGATTCGATGGAACTTATCGAACTGGCCTGCCAGAGGCACCCTGATATAAAATCGGCTGAGGCACTTGTGCCGCTGGTATATAGATTAAAACAGGGAATAGAAGTCTGAAATAGTTGATAGTTCGTAGTTGTGAGTTCGGAGACTATGAACAACGAACAATAAACTATGAACTATGAACAACGAACAATGAACTAAACTATGGCTATAGGCAGAGTAATAAGTGGAAAGTCGCTCAACGAGCAGGAAGAAGGCTTTAACATTGCTCTTCGGCCGAAATTCCTGAATGAATGTATAGGCCAGCGCAACGTTAAGGAAAAACTTGCTATCGCGATAGCTGCGGCCAAGAAAAGGGCCGAGCCGTTGGAGCATATCCTGTTTTACGGCCCACCCGGCCTCGGCAAGACGACGCTGGCCAACGTCGTAGCGAATGAAATGGGAGCCAGGATTCGCAGCTCATCGGGGCCGGCCCTGACAAAGCAAGGCGATGTGATGGGCCTTTTGAGCAATATAAATACCGGCGATGTGCTTTTTATCGATGAGGTACACCGGCTCAGCACGCCGGTCGAAGAATTTATTTACCCGGCGATGGAGGAATTCAGGGTCGATTTCACCGTTGATAGCGGCCTGCATGCAAAGACCATCAATTTCCAGCTGAAGCGATTTACCCTGGTTGGCGCAACGACACGTGCAGGATTATTGAGCGCTCCCCTTAGGGGCCGATTCGGGATGCTGTATCATCTTGATTTTTACAATAGCGATGAATTAACAGCGATTTTAAAAAGGTCCGCAGGACTATTGCAGTTAAAATGCAATGATGGGACGCTCGAATTGATTGCCAGCCGGTCCCGCGGAACACCAAGAGTAGCCAATCGATTGTTAAAACGGGTCCGTGACTATGCACAGGTGAAAGGTAAAGGTGTTCTCAGCACCGGAATTGTCGAAAATGCGCTTAAGATGGAGCAAATTGACACATTAGGCCTGGACGAATTAGACAGGGCTTTTTTGCGAGCATTGGTCAATACTTATGACGGCGGCCCAGCCGGCGTTGACGCCATTGCCGCTACACTCGGCGAAGAAAGGGACACACTCGAGGACGTGGTCGAGCCGTATCTTTTACAGGTTGGTTTTCTGCGTCGGACCAAACGCGGCCGGGAAATTACCAAATCCGCCTGCGAGCATTTAGGCCTAAAGTATCATAAAAAGGGCCATACTAAAGAGCATCAAGAACAACTCTTTAAAAGCGACTAATAACTTTCTTGTTTTTTGCGGCCTCAATTGCTATAATTACTGGAGCGCACGGAGGCTTTTTTGTCCGGGGTTACTGGAGAATGAGACCAAATTCAGGTAAAATAACGATGAATTATGCTAAAAAGGAACACGCAACTCCAAAAAGCCGCATACCGAAAGTTGTTCTGGTTGCTCTAACCATATTGTCGTCTCTTTGTAGTGTGGCAAATTCCCTTACCTGGTCATTTCCACAGGCGATCGTTACTGGACCACATCCAGATGGCATTTTGAATGGCTCAATAGGAGTTTCTATCGATGTTG
>CAZZHL010000177.1:0-2271 GCA_964653945.1 uncultured Pirellulales bacterium | reverse complement strand
CATGTAGCATATTTGAAGCGTCGTTCCGAGGAGCCCGGTTCCATTATGTATATGAATAACACAGCTGGTTTTTGGTCAACTCCTGAGACAATCGTTACCGGACCACATCCAGATGGCATTTTGAATGGCTCAATAGGAGTTTCTATCGATGTTGACTCCGAAGGGAAGTGGCATATAGTCTACACTGATTATTCTTCTGGCACATATTATATAAAGTATCAAAATACTACTTCTGGGTCAGTAACTCTTACCAGCAGTATTCCCTGGGAAGAGCCAGTTTTATATTCACCCACGATCGCTGTCGATCCGAATGGCGGAATCCATGTAGCATATTTGAAGCGTCGTTCCGAGGAGCCCGGTTCCATTATGTATATGACCACCGGGTATGCAAGTTTAGCATTCCGCGATGGGAAACCGCTAGGAAGCTTCCTGATTCCAGGGTGGGACCATGTGGGACTGTATGAGAATGACCGAGTATACGAATCACACATGGGTTATCCGGCAGGACAGTACTACGATCCAATTACTGATAATTATGTATCAATTAGTGAAGACAACGGTGTCCAGTGGCAACACACATTGGGTTCGTTCCAACATGATAGTACTGACCCATGCACTTCTCCTGTTGGCGAATTTGAAAAAGTTCTCATTTCTATGGAACTTGCCCAAGAAATGACAACTGCGATAGAAACCCAGCAATCGGCTGGCTACATTAAATGGTACGAATGGCCGCTCATATTACCGTCACCAGTATTGTCCCCCATCTTACAAAAAGGTGGAGGCGGTACCTTCAGCTGTAATGGTTTAATAGAATGGTCAGCAGAAACAGCTGGTCATAATGAAGGACAAGGATTTATTCCGGATGTCCTTGAATACATGGATATTCCTGGTGTCCCAATACCCACTTTAACACCGCAGCTTTTGTATTGGGCAGCCAAGAATCCAAATATGTTTTGGAATTTCAACGATTGGCTTCAAGGTATTCTTGATCCGGTTGACTTTATTCTCACTGACCCAAATGGCCGGAGGATTGGTTACACAGAACAGCTTGGACTTATAGATGAAATCCACGGTGCCTTCTACACAGGCAATGAGGCGCTAGAACAGTTTGTGATACTTGATCCACTTCCCGGAAAGTATACTCTTGAGTTATTTGGTCTTGGAGAGGAGGCTATTGCCGCCATAAGCAGTTCAACCGACGGGTCTTACTTCTCCAGTTTTTTACAACAAGGTCAAACTATAAATATTTCTGTAGTGGTCGGTTCTCATCCCGCCGACCTCGATGACGACGGCCGGGTGGATTTTGATGACTTTGCTATTCTTGGCAACCAATGGCTTCAAGAGCCCGGTTTCCCCTCTGCGGATATTGCTCCATTTGGCGGCGATAATTTTGTCGATTTCTGGGATCTTGAAAAACTTACCCAATATTGGCTCGAAGGTACTACTCCGTAGGTTCACCGTAATTCAACAAGCATACAGCAATAGATTATTACAAGCCCAAAAACAAATCCTTCAACTCACCTAGCTTCTTCTCAACTTACGCCTTATTGCAACAGTATATGCTTTGCCATTTTGGGTGGGTGGTGGAGAATCTCGGTGAAGTGGTGAATTAAGACCCTCTCAATTTCATTCAGCGTTTTCTCATCTGCATCAGCGAGCAATTCCAAATTGCCAAGACAATCTGCTGCCTTTTTAGTTAATCTAATTTTGTCAGGGAAACTTGCTTCACAATCCCTGCAAATAAGGCCGTTGGCGGAACTGCTAAAATAAGCTTCGTATTGCGTCCCGCGTATTGCGTACTGCGTTTTGCAGTTTACGCAGGAATCAAATACCGGTATCAGGCCGACTTCTTTAAGTAAAGATAGCTGAAATAATATCAGCAGCGATATTGTATCTCGTCGTTCGTTGCTTGTTCTGACTGTCACCCCGAGCGCAGCCGAGGTGTCTGTTAAAGATAGATTCCTCGACTCCGCTGCGCTTCGCTCGGAATGACGGTTGTGCTCGATACTTCCGCCTTCGCTAAAGCTTCCGACTTTGCTTTCGCTACGCCGGACAAGTCGGCGGACAAGCGATGCTTGATGTTCGTCTGCCGTCTCTCGTCTCTTCGAAAGGGGTGGGACTTGTACTTTGTTGGTGTTTTGTAAAAATTGCAGGAAGCTATCGAAGAGTTGTGGGTGTGGGTCGTAATCGCCTGTCATACTGTTCAGCAGCTCCATAGCAAAAAGACAACAATGCAGGACAAAAAGATTTTGGTTTAAGTTTGCAAAGCCC
>CAZZHL010000176.1:0-5551 GCA_964653945.1 uncultured Pirellulales bacterium | reverse complement strand
GGTACAATTATTACTTTGGTTTTGATGCCTACTCTTTACAGTGTGTTTGAAGGTTTTAAGCCTGCTGATGCAAAAGGATAATTATGAAAGCTGTTTTAATTATGCACAATGCTGCAATAGATGGAGAGGTGAATGAGATGCTGGAGTCTGTCGGCGTTGATTGCTATACCAAATTCACTAATACCTTGGGTAAGGGCCGGCTCAGTGAGCCACATTTGAATACCGATGTTTGGCCGGGAGTGAATTGCGGCACTTTTGTTGTTACTGACGAGGCCAGCGCCAAAAAGATAATGGAGAATGTCCGGCAGATGAGAAAGAAGCTTGGCTCAGAGGGCGTAAAAGCGTTTATGTGGGAGATTGAGGATATAACCTAATCCCGGCTTGAATTAAGACAGAGCTTTATGTCTTACAAGTACTTTTAATTCAATGAGTTAGCAAATCCTATCGCATCAACACAAATTTTCTTCATTTTTAAAAAATTTTCTGGCAAAATTATCCCTGAAAGTGTAAAATAACTTAGGTTTATGCCTGCGAGATAAAAGAGAGTTATAGTATGCAGACCGCTGCAAAATATAATGCGAATCTGGAAATTGTTTCCGACGCTGAAGAGCTCGCACGCCGAAGTGTTGATGTCTTTGTGGCTGATGCGGGAAAGGCAATAAAGGCTAAGAATGTCTTTTACGTTGCAATATCAGGAGGGCATACACCTAAACGTTTTTTTGAGCTGCTTGGCGAAGTACCGAAAGCGAAATCTTTACGATGGGACAGAATCCAGTTGTTCTGGGTTGATGAGCGATACGTTCCGCCGGATTCGCAATGGAGCAATTACAAGCTGGCTGCCGACACTTTTTTATCTAAAGTAGCCATCCCGCGGGAGAATGTTCATCGGATTCCAACTGAGCACAGTGATTTTTTGGCTTCAGTTCGCTATTATGAACAAATCATTCGTGAAGTTTTCGGCCTGCCTGCCCCGAGCGCAGTCGAGGGGGCAGAAAAGCAGATTCCTGAATTTGATTTGATTATACTTGGGATGGGGGTTGAGGGGCATACCGGCTCGCTGTTTCCCAACAGTTATGCCTGTTTTGATACTGAAGATTTGGCCTGCGTTGTTTATGTCCTGGATGAAAAGCTAAACCGCATAACCTTGACGCATCCGGTTTTATGCGCTGCGTCTCATCTGGCTGTATTGGTTTCCGGCGAAGAAAAAGCCGGCATTTTGAAAGAGGTTCTAACTTCTAAACCCGATGAAGTCCGCTATCCCATTCACGCCCTTTGGCCGGTCCTTGACAAGGTCACCTGGCTCATCGACCGACAAGCCGCAAAAGCCATATAGTCTGGGCAGCTACGTAGTTCACCATTTTATCGTCACATGGCGACAAACTGGTATCTTAGGGGGTTTTTCATTGCTATAGAATAGAGGGGTAGTAGCGTCACTTTCTAAAATCAAAAATTTTTTATTTTTTTAATTTTCCTTTTGCAGAGTTCGGCGGATCATTTTGAGTGGGTCTCTGTCGGGGTACCGGATTGCTGGTGCTATCCGAGACAGTGCCATGGTGATGCCGATGGTCAGAAAGAAGGAAGTTCTAAGTCTGGTTATTTCTATGTTTATTATAACGACCTGAACACTCTAAGCGCCAGTTGGCAGAAAGACCCTAATGAGGAAGGCTTCGACATTTGTGCCGATTTTGACCATGCCGCAGATGCAAATGGCTTTCGGGTAGGTCAGGGCGACCTGGATATCTTGAATACATATTTCCAGGTAAAAGAGCCGCTGGATGGTAATGGTATTGACCCGAATTGCCTGGACTGTCAATAGTGCCTGGGAAAAAGTTAAAATAAATCGCTTTCGGGACGGCTGAATCTAAATCAGCCGTCCCTTTTTTTATGACAACCATCCTGCCTATTATCTGTGGTTAATTCTTCTATTTGCTTTTTTCGATTTTTGATTTTGTGCCGAGCAGCAATATCGGCGCTGCTATCGCAATGGATGAATACGTGCCGATGATAACGCCGAAGCCGATTGCGAAGGTGAAGCCTCTTAAGCCCTCGCCGCCGAAGATATACATTATCAACACAACTATAAATGTTGTAAAGGATGTCAGAATTGTTCTGGAGATAGTTTGGTTGATGCTGTCAGTAACTATCTTTGGATTTAGCTGGGCTTTTTTGCGATTCTCTCTGATTCGGTCGAAAATGACAATCGTGTCGTTCAGCGAGTACCCGATAAGCGTCAAAAAGGCAGCTATGATTGCCAGGTTGATTTTGAAATCTCCGATTAAAAGTTTCTCTCCGATTGGGCTTGCTGCGATATAGGTGCAGGCCGTTACCGCTCCGAGTGTGATACATACATCGTGAACTAACGCTGTAATGGCTGCGATACCATAGCGGACATTTCCGAATCGAATCCATATATAGGTAACGATGGCAAACAGCGACAGAAAAATGGCAATCAGCGCCCGTGATTTTTGCTCTTTTCCGACTGATGGGTCTATCTGTGTTACGCGTGGTAATGATGTTTCGAGTGTTGTCGCTGCCAGGACTTTGGTCTTTTCGTTTTCAACAAATTGTGTCCATTCATCCTCTGTTAATTCACGCAGACCTGCCTCTGGAGCAGCGCTTATATAGCTGAAGCGGTTTACCGGCTTATTTTGCTCGATTGTCGATAGGTTCGGGTCAAGGATTCGATAAGGGTATCGTTGGAGGTTTTGTGTGTCGGGTTTGAACTGCAGCGATGCCAATCTTGCTTCAATTTCCTCAATGGTTGCGGCTTTTTTGATTTCGCATAGAATATTGATGCCGCCTGTAAACTCAGCAAGTTCGGGATATGAATCTACAAGTTTTTCGGTTATTTTTTCTTGTGAGATAATTGTGGGTTGAAGGTTCTGCTGGATTTCAAGCTCGTCCGTGAAGGCAGACAGGATTGCGTTATTAACTACTTCATCAATCGCTGGCTCAGAAATTTGGGCGTTTGGGAAAGCTTCTGTCAGCATATTTTTGACTAATGTCTGGTTCATCTGACTGGTTGTTATTATAAACTCTGCCGGATTGGCGGCTTCTTGTGTTACGAGCAAATTGTTTAGTTTACCGGCGAATTTATCCTGAGCTTTTACAATCGCTGAGGTCGCAGTTTCGACGGTGTGTTGCTCGCCTCCTGAAAACTTGACGGTGGTTTTGGTTTTGTTTGTTTCTGTTGTATTGATTTCGTATTGTCTGCCTGTTTTGCCGATGCTATAGACGTTTGCCGCCGCTAAAGCGGGGTTATTAAGTTTTTCCCCGATTTTATGGATTCTGTTTGCCACATCGTTTCTGCTGAGCGAGACTGTTTCTTTAAGATTGATTACAGCGGAAGTTCCGCCTGTGAATTCGATATCGTATTTATTGTTCTTTGCATCGTCTCTGGTGAAGAAAACAAACAGGCCTGCTGTTATAAGTACGGCTGAAATAGTAAGGAAAACCGGCCGAAGTGCCATCCAGTTGACGTTTGGATTGTGTATAATGCGGAGCATAAGTAAATGTTCTTTGATGATTCGTCGCTTTGCAAGAAAGTCGAAGATTACTCGCGTTACAAATAGTGCTGTGAAAAAACTCGCCCCAATACCAAGCATAAGCACGATAGCAAAGCCCTTTACCTCTTCTGATGCGACCCAGTAGAGGATAGCTGCGGTGATTAAGGTGGTAAGATTGGCATCTAAGATAGTTCTGAACGCTCTCTGGTAGCCGTTTGCTATGGCAACTCTCAAAGATGAGCCTCGCTGTTGCTCTTCGCGGATTCTTTCGAAAATCAGGACGTTGGCATCGACGCTCATACCGATTGTTAGTATTATGCCGGCGATACCCGGCAGTGTGAAGGTTGCTCTCATTCCTGCCATTAAGGCAAGCACAAACAATATGTTCATAAATAATGCTGCATCGGCTATAGAGCCGGCAAGAGTGTAATAAATCAGCATACAGGCCATAACCACCATCAGTCCAATTATGCCGGCCTTGATTCCCTGATTGCGATTGTCGGCGCCGATGGATGGGCCGATTGTCTTTACGCTGATAGGCTGCTCTATCAGCCGGGCGGGCAAAGAGCCGGCGTTGAGCTTGTCTACCATATCACGCTGTTGGTCTTCTGAATATTGGCCTGTTATTTGACCACGTGTGGTTATCCTCGAATTGATGGTGGGGGCTGATATTGCGACCCCATCCAGCAGGATACAAAGTGGTCGGCCGATGTTATTGCCGGTAATTTTTCCGAAAATTTTTCCACCTCTGTCATCCAGAACGAAATCGATAGCTCTTCGACCTGTTCGAGGCTCTCTGCCTGCTGATGCCCTTTTTAGTTTCCAACTCTTGCCCTCGCCTCGGTGCAGCATTACTTCGTCTTTGTTGTTGCTTGCGAGGACATAGTACTTGTCGCCGAATTGACCAACGATTGAAGGACGCTTTTGGTCATCGGCGGCTCCCCAGTCGTTGACATTTTCTATTTCGCACCATATAAACTTATTATCCGAGGCATATTTGGGACCTTTCTCTTTGAGGGTTTCGGCATACTGTGCCATTGCGGCCATATCCACTTCTGGATGTCCCTGTGTTGGAAGTATCCTGAACTCCAGAATGCCGGCTCCTTTGAGCATTCGCTGTAGGTCTTTAGGGTCGTCAAGTCTGCCTCTGAAAGGACGATACTCATCAAAAGCTGCAACTACATTGTCAATTTCAGTTGCCCGGTCAGCGAACTTGCTTTTAAGTTCTTCAATGACAAAAGTGCGTCTGGATGACTTGGCGGGTAACTGCAGAACAAAATTTATCTGGTCTTCGGTCAGGTTTAATTTGTCGAGGTCTTTTTTGGCCTTTTCGTACCGAATATTTTTGCCGGTTTCAGGGTCAGTCAGCTCATCGGCAACTTTAGCCCATTCGCCATACATTTTTACATATCTGGTTAGTAGGTCCAGATTAGTTTCGGAGCCGAGATACTCTTTTAGAGATTCTGTTAGTTGTTCGGCATCCACTTTAATCCAGTCTCCAAGATTAAGCTTAATTTCGTCAAGGTCAAGATTGGCAAGGTTTATTAAATTCTCCGGAATTTTCAGTTGTGCTTCGAGTTCGTCTCTTTCATCTTGTTTTTCTTTGAGTTCGTCGTAACAGGTGGCGAGTGTCCCGAGAATGGCGATTCTGTTAGGGTCACTCTGGGCAAAATCGTTGAAATCTTTGATTCGTTCTTCCTGCGGTTTTTTTAGCGAGCGCATAATCTTTGCGGTACTTGTGTTTTTGGCAAGAAGCTCGCTCAGGGCTTGTTCGTACTTCTGGCGCTTTGCATGTGCTTCTGCGCTTGACAGGGGCATTTGTATTTCAAAGCGGGTGTTACCTTGTGGTCTCCATACGAGATTTTGGATGTTGGCAGGGTCTATGCGCCTTCGCAGAACGGTTATCATTCTTTGTGCCAGGTCTATCGTATCTGCTTTTTCAAGGTCCTGAGTGTCGATTTCATAAATGAGACTTACTCCACCTCCTACATCTATTCCCGGCTGTAAGGTTTTGCTTGGAGGATATAAAGTCCACGCTGCTAAAG
>CAZZHL010000175.1:943-5588 GCA_964653945.1 uncultured Pirellulales bacterium | reverse complement strand
TCTTGAGATATTTCCAACGAAAACCAAACCGGGACCGTCGAATATTTCTTCGCCGTCCACCTGAACTTTCATTACATCGAATTTGTAACTCCAGAAAGTTCGCCATATCGGCCAGACATAATCAAAATAATCTATATGCCCGGCTCGCTGTTTGCTAACACGCTCGACCACCTGACCATCAAACCCAAAACCGGCTATGGAGGTGAAACATTTACCATTTGCACTTCCCAGGTCTAAGGGCCGGATATACTGTGCCTCAAACGTCTTTATTATTGTTTTTAGTTTTTCATCAAAACCTAATTCATTTGCCAGTAAATTTTCCGTGCCGCAGGGCACTATCAGCAATGGTTTATCGCTGCCTTCCAGACCATGGGCAACCTCTCTAACTGTACCGTCACCACCAACAACGACGACCATTGCACAGTTATAATCAACAGCTGCATCGGTGGCCAGCTCGCAGGCATTGTCCAGCGAGGTGGTCAGACTAACCTTGACCTCGTATCCTCGTTCAACAAGGTATTGCTCAAACTGTCGCCCGATTAGCTTACTGCTGCTGGCGCCTGACTTGGGGTTTACTATATAGGCAATATAACCGTCATCCGGTTTCATAGTTACGTGTTTAAGCCTGTAGAAAGACTTCCCTCTGCTCTTTGCCAAGCTCGTGGAGCCGGGCTGTTATCAAAGCCTGGTAACTTTTTCTTATGTGAGGCAGGTTGGATAATCCTAAGCCTCTTTGAACATCAGCAATTTTTTCCTCATCAGGCCCTTCTATTTCCACAAAGTTACCTATCAAAGGCAGCTCATCAAGTGCAATTTTACATTCGTTCAGTCGCCAGGTGAGACGTTTTTTTTCAATGACCAGCATCTTTTCATAACCCAGAGCAGAAAATAATTTCTGAACTGAATCGCTGTCTGTAACTTCAATTTCTATTTCCTGTCTTTTTTTGAATGAGCTTTTTTCTTTAGCACCCTTATAGGTCAAATAAAATCTCTCGTTTTTATCCACCAGTTGCCGGCGCAATCGAAGACACCTGTCGGTTTTTTGTAAGGTCATATTTGCGTCATCGAAGTGGTAATCCGTCTGCAACTGCTCTTGTAAAAACTCAGCACCAAGCACAGTCAGCTTGTGCTTTATTTCTTCTAACGATTCGACCTTTAACTTTGCTTCAATTTCGATATACATGGGCTGACTATAACTATGTGATTATGCTGACTATTCTTGGCTTGGCGACGATGACTTTCTTAGTCGGCTTACCTGCCATAGCAGCTTTTACCTTGTCTCTGGCAAGTGCTTCAGCTTCTATCTGCTTGTCATCAGCATCAGCCGCAACAACTATTCTGTCTTTTATCTTGCCGTTGACCTGTACAGCAAGTTCAATTTCTTTTTCCTTGATAAGCTCCTTATCATATTCCGGCCAAGGCTCATAAGCCAGACTGCCGGCATGGCCTAATTTCTGCCAGAGCTCCTCAGCAATATGAGGGGCGAATGGAGCAAGGATTAAAACGAACTTTTCGATAACTGATTTTGGTTTGATTTCATATTTACCGAGGTGATTTACAAAAATCATCATCTGGCTGATTGCAGTGTTAAAGCCGAAGCTTTCGATGTCATCACCGACCTTCTTAATGGTCTGATGCAACAGCTGAAGTGTAGCTTCATCCGCCTGCGCTTCTTTTACCGCCTCAGCAAGCTCGCCTGTATCCTCGTCTATAATCATTCGCCATGCCTTATGTAAGAATCGATATACACCTTCGACACCCTGCATGTTCCATGGCTTCATTGCCTCTAAAGGCCCCATAAACATTTCATAAAGTCGCATCGAATCAGCACCGTAGTCAGTAACAACCCTGTCGGGATTGATTACGTTGCCGCGGGACTTGCTCATCTTCTGGCCGTCTTCGCCTAAAATCATTCCCTGATTGACAAGCTTTTTGAACGGCTCTTTCGTGCTGACATAGCCAAGGTCGTAAAGTAACTTGTGCCAGAACCGCGAATACAGAAGGTGCAGCACTGCATGTTCTGCACCACCGATATACAAATCAACAGGCATCCAGTATTTTTCCTTCGCCGGGTCCCAGCCCTGTTGGTCATTATTCGGGTCAAGGTATCGCAGGTAATACCAGCAGCTGCCGGCCCATTGGGGCATTGTGTTTGTTTCACGCTTTGCTTTTGAGCCGTCAGAAGCGGTGACACTGACCCAATCGCTGATATTAGCTAATGGTGATTCCCCTGTTCCGAAAGGTTTATAGTTTTTAACTTCAGGCAGCATTAAAGGCAGTTCTTCTTCTAAAAGTCCAACTACTCCGTTAGTGTCGGTATGCAAAATGGGGAACGGCTCACCCCAGTAACGCTGCCTGCTGAAAAGCCAGTCTCGCAATTTATAATTAATCGCTTTTTCGCCGAGTCCTTTTTCAGCAAGCCAGCTCGTAATTTGCTCTTTAAATTCGGCAGTTGACAGGCCGGTGAACTTACCGCTGTTTATCGCTTTACCATCTCCAATAAAACACAACTTACCCTGCCTGGCAAGCTCGGCTTGTTCGGCATCAGGCGGTTCAACAACCTGGATGACCGGCAAAGAAAATTTTGTTGCAAACTCAAAGTCTCGTTCATCGTGGGCAGGGACGGCCATAATTGCACCAGTTCCGTAGCTAATCAAGACATAATCGCTAATCCAGATAGGTATCTTTTCGTCATTAACGGGATTTATTGCATAAGCACCTATGAACTCACCGGTTTTTTCCTTAGCTAAATCAGTCCTGTCGAGGTCGCTTTTGCGAGCGGCTTCTTCGCGATATTTTTGAACGGCATCTTTCTTGTCATCGCTTGTAATTTTATCCACAAGTGAGTGCTCCGGGGCCATCACCATATAGGTTGCCCCGAATAGGGTGTCAGGCCGAGTAGTAAAAACGCGGATTGTCTCATCAAAACCATCAACTTTGAAATCAACATCAGCCCCGATGCTTTTACCTATCCAGTCGTTTTGCAGCTTCTTTATGGACCCCGGCCAGTCAACTTCCTTCAAATCATCAAGCAGCCGCTCAGCATATTTCGTTATCCGCAGCATCCATTGCCGCATCGGCCGTCTTACTACCGGGTGTCCTCCACGCTCACTTACCCCCCCTACTACTTCCTCGTTCGCCAAAACCGTCCCAAGTGCCGGACACCAGTTGACAGCAACCTCTGCTTCATACGCCAGACGATTATCCTCTATGAATTTTTGTTTTTCCTGCTCGCTTAATCCTTCCGGAATTGGTAGCTCTTCGATTGGTTTGGCCTTTTGCTCGGCCTCGTCAAAGTAGCTATTAAAAAATTTCAGGAATATCCATTGTGTCCACTTGTAGTAATTCGGGTCTGTAGTGTTGACTTCGCGGTACCAGTCGTAGCTAAAACCCAGAGACTGGATTTGTTGGCGCATCCTGTCGATATTTCTCTTTGTGGTTTCAGCCGGATGTGTACCGGTCTCTACGGCATATTGCTCAGCCGGCAGGCCGAAGGCATCCCAACCCATCGGGTGCAGGACATTAAAGCCCTTCATCCGTTTATATCGGGTGACTATATCGCTCGCGGTGTAACCTTCAGGATGGCCGACATGCAGGCCTTCACCGCTTGGGTAAGGAAACATATCCAGAACGTAGTATTTGGGCTTGGATGCATCGCAGTCCTTTGCTTTGAAGGTCTTGTATTCTTCCCAAAACTGCTGCCACTTCTTTTCTATTTCGTTAAAGTCGTAGCTGCCCTTTTTCTCATTCATCTATTCTGTTTCCTTCTTGCCAATGCGTAAGTTGTACAAATTTCTTAACTTAGGATATTACTATAAAGCAAACACCCACTAAAATCCACAAAAATCTGTTGCCCATTAGCTGCAAACAACGGTAATATGTTCTGTTACTTATTCAACATCGATAGGATGATTTTTGTTTAGGCCCCATAATTAAGGGAGTCCGCAAGTGAAAGTGTTTCGTTCGCCTCATAATCCTATAATTAAGCCGAAGGATGTTAAGCCCTCCAGAGATGGCCTTGAGATTATCGGCGTTTTTAATGCAGGCGTAGCTCGTTTTGGGAATGAGGTTATTCTGCTCCTTCGGGTGGCGGAAAGACCGATTAGCAAAAATCCGGATATCATGGCAACTGCTGTTTATGACGTTGATAGCGGCAAATTAATCACGAAGCAATTTTCAAGAGATGACCCAAAAAACGATTCATCAGACCCCAGATTAATAATAACGCCGAACCAGACATATTTGACATCGATATCGCATTTACGGCTTGCTCGAAGCTCCGATGGCATCAACTTTAAGATAGAAGATACCCCCGCTATTGCCCCAGCAAATCACTATGAAACCTTTGGCATTGAAGACCCCAGGATTACCTTTATTGACGGCTCATACTATATTACTTATGTTGCGGTTTGTCCTTTCGGGGTTACAACCTGCCTGGCATCCACAAAGGATTTTCGTTCTTTTAAGCGTCACGGTGTTATCTTCTCTCCTGAGAACAAAGATATTGTGATTTTCCCGGAAAAAGTTGGCGGCAAGTACTATGCTTTGCACAGGCCGGATTCGCCCCTATTTAAAAAACACGATATGTGGATTGCAGAATCACCGGACCTGCACTGCTGGGGAAATCATCGTTATCTAATGGGGC
>CAZZHL010000175.1:0-933 GCA_964653945.1 uncultured Pirellulales bacterium | reverse complement strand
TCGGCGCAAGTGCTGTGCCTTTTAAAATCAAAGATGGCTGGCTCGAAATTTACCACGGTGTCGATAGAAACAATCGCTACTGTCTTGGAGCAGTTTTACTGGATAAGGAGCAGCCGTGGAAAGTTATCGCAAAATCAGAAAAGCCAATTCTCGAGCCGCAGGCCGATTATGAAGTCGAGGGATTCTTTTCTAACGTAGTGTTTAGCTGTGGTCTGCTCTATGAGGAGGATAAGCTGAAGCTTTATTATGGCGTCGCCGACACCGCGGTCTGCTATGCAGAGATTGCTTTGAAAGATGTGCTTGAAAGTGTTAAAATGTAAAACGAGGAGCATATAAATATGGTCCGCAGAATAATCACAAAGACTTCAAGGGAAATTTCGAATCACATATCATCAAAGTTTGCGCTGACCGTGTTTACTGTTTTTCTATTTTTCCAGGCCGTTTCAGCACCCGCTCAAGGCGAATTTGTTACCCTGGCGGGTCAATGGCGTTTCCTCATGAGCAACGCAGGAGCCGATGCCAATCAGCAAACGCTGCCAGAGCTGAAATTTACTGATACAATCCAGCTACCTGGAACCACAGACGAGAACCACAAAGGAAAACGCAATGAAGCACGTGAGAAAGACCGGCTGACCAAACTGTATCCCTATTCCGGGGCAGCCTGGTATCAGAAGGACATCGATATACCAACTGTATGCGCAGGCAAACGTATAGTTTTGTTTCTGGAACGGACCAAAAACAGCCGGCTGTGGGTGGACAGTAACGACTTCGGCCGGCAAAATTCGCTTGTCGCCCCGCACATCTATAGTATAGGCCCCCTATCGCCCGGCCGACATCAATTAACTTTGCAAATCGACAATTCTAAATACCCACCCATCGGGGATTCACACCAGATTAGCGACCAGACACAGACTAACTGGAACGGTATAATCG
>CAZZHL010000174.1:0-5599 GCA_964653945.1 uncultured Pirellulales bacterium | reverse complement strand
GGTTTGGAGACAGAAAAATGAAACCTCTGTCGCTTAGATGCAAAATGTTGTTTATTGAGGGGTTTTCTTATCTAATCATTTCTTGCTTTATAACCTCAAGTTTGGTAAAATTCTTCTATGTACTTTGAGGGAAACATCGGCGAGAAAAGAACATCTCGAATATCTCGCTAAAAGAGTGAAGGTATTACAGAGACTGACGAAGCGTATTTGTGACGAAAAGATAGCAAATTTTACATGAATCGCAAGAGACCGGACGAATAGGGTTAGGCTTATGAGTAAAAAATGTTCTCAGTGTGGTAATGCAGAAGCTATTTACGAAATGGATGGACATCTTCTTTGCCTTAACTGTGCACATAAAATAAAGCAGATGAATCACATGGATCTGGTGGCCAATATGCGAGAGATGAATTTTCTTTTGGGCCAGATGGAAGCAACGACAGGTTTATATGGTCTTTTTCCAAAGTATCAGATACCTGAGGTTCCGCCAGTTATAAACCAGCAAGGAGGTATAACGTTGAATAATATAAATGTAGAGAAAAGCGTGATAGGTTCAATCAATACTGGGAACATTGGACAAATAGATGTTGCTTTAAGCAATATTAGGAATGGTGGGAACGACGAACTGGCAAATAATATTAAAGAGTTTACTGAAGCTGTACTTACCTCAACTGAACTCACAATTGAAATGAAGAATGAAATTGTTGAGCAGCTTTCATTTTTATCTGGCCAAGCAACTGTTCCCAAAGAAAGTCGAAAAGGGAGTATCATTAAGGCAATACTTTCTACAATTGGCAAAGCCATTCAGCACATTCCAAGTTTATTAACTCTATTTGAAAAACTCGGTCCATTCTTCGGTCTATAGAAATTACTAACGTGCGGATATATAAAGGACGAAAAGACGTAATTTGTTGAAACGCAAAAGATTGGACAAGTCCGCCATAGGCGGATAAATATTGAAGAAACAACAGAAACTTCTTTGTACTTGCCTAATCTGAAGTCAAGGCCAATTAAGAAAAAGGCTCAATGGAGCTTGACGCTATACCGCTTTCTGAGTTTAAAGGTTAGCTTTTTTCTGAAGAGACAAAATAACATCTATAAGAATATTAAATGTTTTTCGAATAGTATTGGCGTATTCATTAATAGCTCGGACATGCACAATATCAACTATAGTACCGTTCCTACATCCGCCCCATGACAACCTACCATACGGTACTTCTTTAGCTACAAATTGGTGTTTTTCATGGTCGAAACATGCCCAGTAGAGAGGAGCTTCGACAATAATAGATGGAATTGCTATGAGATAGGCTTTGGCACCACGACGATGTGGTGTTTCGACGTAGTCCCATGCGGCATTTGCTATCTTCCTAAGAGAATCAAACGCTATGTCGCGATTGTTCTTACGAAAAGCTTGGACAAGATTGTGGGCAAAGTATTGCCCACAATCAAAATGCCATGATCCGAATAGCAACCGAGCGTATTTTTCTATGTCTTCAGATATTTCATGCAAGAGGGGGGATTTGGGAAGAGATAACCAATCGCATGCTAAGTTTGCTGGAATGCCTGATTGTAAAAGAATCCAGGGTTTATCAACAGAGTACTTACACTCGCACATTAAGCGAACTGAAGTTAATTTAGTCATCTCAGGATCGGGCATTAGGGAGGCAGTGATATCAACTTCCCGTAATGAACCATCTGCTGATTCGACATAATTGGACATTACAGTTGTGAGGCCAACATCATTGAGAGCTTTATGTGTAATATACTCTAGACGGTAACCTTCACATCCAAGCCAATCTTCAACTTTGTTAGTCAACTTGTCTTCTGCGTCTGACATCTGATTTTACTTTCAAGGTAACATATAACATAATATTCTATTGTTTCTGTATAATATCCCAATTCTCTACAAAGGCAAGCCGATTTTCGTCGCTAGTATCTCGTATCTCGCCAATTAACTAATCCTCTGTGTTCTCGGCTTGCCCTCCGTAGCCCCTGGGCGGAGGATGGGTGTTCTCTGCGGCTAAGTAAACCCAAAAGTGCGTTTTTGGCCAATGAATAAATTTATGCCTTAGGTATTAGTGCAAACTTGTCCTGAGCCTGCCTACACCGAGCTTGTCGAAGTGTCGAATGGATTCGTGTTAACCTGTCCTGAGCGCAGTCGAATGGATTCGTGGCCCGTAACATGATTATTTACAGAAGATTATCGCGATACCAGTTTATGGCTTTTTTCAGACCTTGTTTGAATTTGTTATAGAAGAACATAGAAAGCTCTTAGTAAATCGCACATTTGAGAGTTTTACTACGCAACTCTAATTTTCTATTGAATACTTATATATATCAGTTAAAATACCTGTATAGACACATGGTTTTGATGAAACTTTGTTGGAAGGTATTGTAATGGCTATCCTCAAACTAGATACACATAACGAGGATGAAGAAATCAAATTTGAGTTGGATTATCTTACATCCTTAACAACCCACCAGCGGTTCGAAATGATGTTCAGAAAAACCAAAGAAATGTTGAGTTTGCTTAGCAGAAATGAACGCAGAAAAACTACTGAAATTATTAAAAGAAAACCGGGTTAAATTTGTTATAATTGGTGCTACTGCTTTTCCTGTTCATGGCTACTCGCGTGCCACACTGGACATAGATATTTTTATAAAACCGGATAAGGCAAACGCCCAAAGAACAAGGAAGGCCCTAAAACAATTTGGATACGATGTGTCAGATGTAACTATAGATGACCTTCTCACAAAAAAGCTGTTAATTCGTCAATATCTTATAGAAACCGATATTCACCCCGTTGTCAAAGGGGTGACATTTGAAAAAGTATGGAATAACAAAGTAAAGGCCCGCTTTGGAAAAACCTTTGCCTGGTTTGCATCGCTTGATGACCTTATAAAAATGAAGAAAGCTGCTGCCCGCCCCAGGGACCTGGATGACCTAAAATACCTACTTAAACTCAAAAAGCAGACCCAGAAACGCTAAGCACAAATAAGAATCTACATCTGTCACACAAGAATGACACACACTCAAGTTACAAAAGGTTTTCGCGGTACCAGTTAATTGCTTTTTGCAGGCCTTGCTTGAATTGGACTTTGGGTTTGAATTTGATTGTCTTCTGAGCGAGTGTGATATCAGCAAGAGAGTGCTTTACATCGCCGGGGCGAGGAGGGTCATATTTCGGCTCAACGTCCTTGCCAAGCAGTTCATTAATTATAGCAATAGTCTCATTCACAGTTACGGCCTGGCCGCAGGCGATATTTATAACATCTCCAGTAGTGCGTTTTGCCCTTGCGGCGAGTAAATTCGCCTCAACGACATTATCAACGTATGTGAAGTCCCGGCTTTGCAGGCCGTCTCCATATATGGTCGGCGGCGTATCCTTCAAAATAGCCGTTACAAAAGCCGGTATGGCCGCTGCATATTGGCTGGTAGGGTCCTGATGTGGGCCGAAAACATTGAAATAACGCAGCGAAATCGTCTCCAGGCCATAAACCTTGTAAAATACCGAGCAATAGTACTCCCCGACGAGTTTGCCCACTGCGTAAGGCGAGAGGGGCTGTGGCGGCATCGTTTCAATCTTCGGCAGAGTTGGGGTATCACCGTAAGCCGAGGAGCTTGACGCATATACAAAGCGTTTTATGCCGGCATCACGAGCAGCCAGCAAAAGCGTGAAAGTGGCATCGACACAGTGTTGGTGGGTTAAGGCGGGGTCGTCAACGCTACGAGGCACCGAGGGCAGTGCCCCCTGGTGCAGAACAACTTCGATATCCTTCATCGCCGAACGGGCAACATGGTCGTCGCCCATATCGGCCTGTATAAACTCGATTTTGTCTATAATACCGGCCAGATTGCTTTTTTTGCCCGTGAGCAGGTTGTCAACAACCCGGACGAAACAGCCTTCTGATATGAGTTTTCTGCAGATATTTGAACCGATGAATCCGGCTCCGCCGGTTACCAAAAAATGCTCCATAGAACTATCTCTCACAAGGACATTTTATATAGAAATGACCCCATTCGCAAAGTATTGCAAAATGGGGTCTCTTGTTTCCATTTCCACCGTTGTACGCTGCTAAACTGAGGCAGCAGCAGTTTGCCCCTTCTGATAATCCTGATAAGACCTGTATTGCTCCCCGAAATAGCCACCCTTCATAATCCTCGCGGCAAGTAGCACACAGCCTGCGATTTGGGCATTTACTTCGTTTAGTTGAGCAATGGTTCTTTGAGCGGCACCCCTTCCTGTAACAGCGGCATTGAAGACCAGGACTGTTGCATCAGCAAGTTTTGCCAGCACCTTGCCATCACTTACCAGTAGCAAAGGTGGGCTATCAAGTACGATGTAATCGTATTTTTCACGTTGTTCGTGGAGCAGTTTTTCCATCTGTGCACTATCGAGCAGTTCAGCCGGATTGGTAGGCAACGGTCCCGCATCAATTATATCCAATCCCTCGACACTGCTGGGCCTTATCGCATCCTGAGCACTACATTGTTTCATCAGCACATTGCTCAACCCAAAATTAAAACGCTCGGCCTCCATACTCTGGGGTCCTACCCTTGGAAATAGCGCTTGCAAACTTGGACGCCTGAGGTTGGCATCTATTAATAGTACCTTTCTGTTTTCAGTAATAAAGGTTGTCGCAAGATTAACAGCCACAGAGGTTTTACCATCTCCTGCCGAACCACTACTAACAAGCAAAACTTTGGGCTCTGTAGCACAGGCTAGTTTCAAATCTGTCCGAAGCTGCCTATAGGATTCACTTATAAGCGAATATGGTGCCAGGCGAACGATGTGGCAGGGGTCAATTCCACGAACTTGGTCATCTTCGGCTGTGTCAGGAATCATGCTCAAAAGCGGAATACGTAGATATCTGCGCACATCTCCTGGCGTGCACACTAAGTCATTAAGTACCTCAATGAGGAAAGTAAGCCCTATGCTAAGTAAAAAACCCAATATCGTCCCACTTGGGAGATGAACCCACCACTTTCGAGAAGTTACCATTTCCAACGGCACCGGAGCTAATCCAACACGCTGAACCTTAGGTGTTCTCGGGTCATCATGTATTATTTTTAATTTCTCAATCTGTTCCTTGATTGAATCGAGCATCAAGACCCTTTCATCTCTTATCTTTACCCGCTGCTCATATTGTACACGGGCTAGATCAAGATCTCTCTTTTTCGCAGCTGCCTCCGCTCGTAACTTTTCCAACTCTGTAAATCTTTCCTGCATTACAACCAACGCGTCCCGTGCATTCTCGAAGTTTGCCTGGCGGGTCTGCTCTGCTATTTCTTCTTTCCTGATTTGTCTTTTTTCTTTGACCTCATTTATAAGCTCCTGCATTTGGAGCACAACTCTGTGATTTTCACCGAACCTTGTAAGTCTGCTGGCTAGTTGACCTTCAAGAAGGGCAAGCTGTTGGGCAAGCACAACCATAACAGGGTCGGCCTCTACTATATTTTCAATTTGCACAGTAATAGGACCTGTCGCCAGTTCCTCAAGATTTTTCATATTAGCTTGAAGCTGTTTTATATGCATATCAAGCTCATTTTCCCTAACACTTAAATCGTCCAGTACCACCTCAATTGTTTGTCGGTAACCAT
>CAZZHL010000173.1:0-5620 GCA_964653945.1 uncultured Pirellulales bacterium | reverse complement strand
TGTATCCGCGTGCAAATAACGTGCAGATTGCTGGTGACTTCAATAATTGGCAGCCGACAAAGATGTCGATGGAGAGGGTTGGTGAAAGTGGTGTCTGGCAGACGAAAATAAAACTACCCCAGGGCAAATATCGCTATCGGCTGGTTGTTGATGGCCAATGGCAGCAGGACCCGTATAATGAGGTGGCGGAGCTTAATCCGTTCGGTGATTTTAACTCCGTCCTTGAAGTAAAATGACCCGCCTTCGCTACCGCTACCGCTACGGCGGAGCAATCTTATACGTTTTTAATTTCCTCTCTATACCACTTGTGTTTTTTAATTTTTTTTCTTGCAAAGTCGTCCGATAAGAGTATAGTTTCCAGCGTCGAAGGAGAAGTTACCCTTAAAATTTACTGGTTAGCTGGGAATGGATGCTCACAGCATTAAACAACGGATTGTCGCAATTTTTCTTGTAGGAGCAGGTTTTTGTCTTCCTGCCAGTGCTGATTTGGCACCCATCACATATAGGTATAGCCAAGATTTCAATCTGCCCATTCCTTCACTAAATGACCCGTGTAGAGCATACGGCATGGGCTGGATGGATGATGCAACCATAACGGTTCCCGATTCTTTTATTATCTGGGATATTAATGTTGCGGTTAGTTTAACGCATGAGGCCTTCTTTGACTTGAATATCATTATTCAAAGCCCCGCAGGGACAAGGGTTGTTTTAAATCCTGCTGGCAATCTGTCATTTATAGTGAAAGACAAAGGAGGTCTTAGGCCTGTAGGTGGTTCAGCTCAGTGGTTCTTTGATGATGAGGCTGATGTATCTATAGAGCAAGCTACCGAGCCATACAGTGGTCCGTACCAGCCGGTTGAGCACCTATCTGCCTTTGATGGAGAGAGCACATTTGGCCAGTGGCACCTTAGAATTGAGGATGCGTGTTATGACCATACTGGCGAATTGAAAGGTTTCGAGCTTATCTTCACCATCCCCGAACCCTCGACGGCTATACTATTGATGCTCGGCGCAGGCTTAGTTATTCTCACCGGAAGCCGCGTGGAAAACAAACGACGGATGACAGAGGACGGCCAGCCTTTGGGCTATGGCTCGTCAGGGCGGAGCCTGCCGGAGCACGGCAGGTTAGGCGCTGCAAATTCTCCGAACAGCTCTTTTGCTTTGGCATCGTAGGCCAGCGCTGCGGCTTTTTCGTCATCAAAAAAACCAATTGATATCTTCTTTGCATTGTAGACTATTCTCGCCTGCCACCTGCCAATGTCTTTGCGCCGTGTAACCCCCTTATATTGCGAGGTGCAATTACCCCTTTGCTTGCGCATATTCCAGGAGTTCTGCTGCATCGTACAAATTCGCAGGTTGTTCTTTCGATTATCCAGGCCGTTATGATTTATGTGGTCGATAAATTTGCCTTCCGGCGGTTTCAGTATTACGTGGTGCATCCTGACGGTTTTCTGCCCGATTCCGTTTCTGTTCGTTCCAACCGAACGCCCTGCGTAGAATCCTCTTTTGCTTCTAATCGCATACCATTTATATTTCGAAAGTTCTTTGTAGTCTTCCGTGTCAACGATTGCGAATTTACCCTGTGTAAGGGGTATTTTGCGGAACGCATATCCGTAGCGCAACCTGCGGTAAAGTAATAATAGCCATATACGCAGCCGGAAAATAAAGACCGGCAGGAAAATTGGTATATGAGCCTTCCGCACCAGCCCTCCATGTTCACCCTGTTAGAAGTAAGTTTTTACTTTCTAATGGGGCGCATTTTTGAATTGTCATTCCGTGGGTTATTTTTATTTACGAGCTATGCTTGTCCGCCGTAGCTTGTGCCACAGGAAGCCTCGGCGAAGGCGGAAACTACGAACTATGAACGATGAACTAAATTGGACTTGGCATGATTGTCCTGTGGTCTTAGGCTGCTGCCTTGCTTGCCGCGGCGTAGCCATAGGCGAAGCCGGGTCCTCCGCTACCCCTCATCCACTCATTTACTCATTCACGCATCCACGCATCATCCCCCCACTATTGGACGAACCTGCGTGTTTGATTGAAAATTGAGAGATTTTTTAAGCGATGGATTTGCGTAAGTGCTTATTTAGGAATGAATAAAATTTTTTTCGTTTTTTTCGATTTTCCCGCGCAACTACCTGCGTATTTGATTGATTTTTTTCTGTATGTTTATATATAGCAGATATTTATAGCAGATTATTTTACAAACTTTTACAGATTAAGGACTTATGCTTAATTCAAAACTACTTTCTCCCTGTTTGTTCAATAAAAATCTAACATAAATAATAAAAAAATTTGCTTCGAAAAAGAACAAATTAGACACTAATTTCACATTTTTTGCCACTAGAGCACCAAGACACAAAGATATTATCATTTATCATTAATCATCTATAAGGGTCATGCTCCTAACCCCAGCCATTAATAGTTGGATGTTCCTAGCTTTCCTACGAAGTTCTTTAACCTTATGAGTCACTGCGGTGCGCTTCTCCGAGTTTTCTGGCAATATCATCGAGAGATACTTCTCCAAGTCGAGGCTTCCTTGAGCCCACAAACTGAGTACGATCCAAATACTCAGAGTTTATATACTGAACCTCGTGTATGAATATCTGGCAGATCTTCATTCCTGGTTGAATTTCAATAGGTACTTGACCCACGTTACTTAATTCAAGAGTCAGACACCCTTTAAACCCAGGATGAACTCCGGTCGCAGTAGCAATTATGAGACCACGCCGTCCCCATTTGGATTTTCCAATTACATACGCTCCCAAACCAATCGGTAGACGGATCCATTCCAGTGTTATACCAAGAATAAATGTTCCTGGGTGAAGATAATACTTTTCTCCGAACGGAACATAATGGGTTTTTGCAAGTTTCCATTGAATCTCTTTTTCTTCAATCTTTATGTGTGACTGACGAGTTGGACGAAGAGTAACAAACCATGTACCAAGTCGAAGATCTACAGATGCTGAACCAGATTCAGTTAATTTTTTTAAGTCGGGTCGTGGGCTAATTACAAGCGGATCTGTTGTTTCTGGCTTGTCACCCTCCTCAAGACATTTTGCAATAACCTCTGCTTTAAGAATCACTTCCCACCATTTAAAATTTGTTCAAATTCAAATATCTCTATATTCTTAAGGACAAGGTCCTTCAAAATCTGGTTCTTGCGTTCCAAAACATCAGGAATTTTTTTCCAAAGGTCGGGGTCATGATACGCTTGCCAAGCGGAGTTCAAAATATCTGTTAGACTCTTGCATTGTGAAGCAGGTACAACAAGTTCGAATCGTTTACAAATTCTTTTACGTTCCTCGTTACTTGGTCTTGGTATATTCGTTTCAGAGATTATATCTCCAGCCTTGGCAATCATATCATTGGTGATCTTGTCAAGCATATAATCTGAAATGGATAAGCGAAGTTTGTCCATAGACGCGAGTTGTGGTTCTGGTCGGTTCTCAAACATATTCTCATAACTCTTGGGAACTTCGAACTGATATTTTTTTGCGGCTTTGACCAAGTAGTACACTCTCTTCATAAGCTTGGGATACGTTATCGCACGTGGGCTTGATAGGCAAGGAGAACACAAATACGCAAATGCATGAAGAAATGCTGTCCCATAGATCTTTAATCCAATAAAGTCACAGAAACATTCCTCTGCTTGTTTGGATAACAACAGCACGGTTTGCCACAACGTTGTGGAGGCGAAAATATTTGTACTAAGCTGCTCAGGCTTATCAACAGAGGGAAATAATTCGGTATAGTGCTGCCAGTTCTCCGTTATATGCTCTCGTACATTTTCATAAAACCTACTCTTGATTATGTTTTCTAATTCAATCTTCTTCCTTGCCCAGACCGCATGCCCCAACTCGTGACCACATAGCGGAACCAGTAGCGGGTTTGAAGACTCTGAAGCTGGTAATCCAATCAGAACAAAACCAAGCAGAGCAAGGATCTCATGATAGATCATTGGGGAATATGTCCATTCTGAGGATAGAAGGAGTTTTACTTTTGGACCGAGTGCCTTTCTTGCAATCTTACGCAATGGTCCGAATATTTCAAATGCATTGCGAACATTTGTTGATCTTAGTATGAAACCCAATATTGGTATGTATATAAACAAATGTCTCAGTGATATGGCACATAGTTGGTTTATGTAGTCTGGGTCTGAGTCTGTTGCGCTAAGGTGTTGGATCGTATCCTGAAACGATTTTTCGATTCTACAGAGAGCATCGTTCGAATCCTTGTAAGGAAATTCTGAGGCCTTCAATTGCCTAATGGAATCCAAAACCGACTCGATCCTCGCACAAGCGTACTTCACTAACAACTGCGTACGCTTATGACACTCCTCCTCAGAATTCTCACAGCTTGACCTCATCTATTGGTTCCTCGAAAGCTAAGGCGCTTCTTGATAGGGCAAGACAAAGTGAGCGCAACTTCTCAAGTTCTTGTTTATTTTGCTCTCCCTCTTCAGCTTTCTTGGTAACTCTATCAAGCAATTTTGTGATTTGTTTTGATTCTTCAATAAGTTTTTCTACTGTATCTAGATCGTCAACAGAACGAGAAATTGCTAATGCTCTATTCATAGCAACAGCAGTTGTGGGGTCTACCATAAAATGTCCGGAAGCCGAAGTGCCACAATCAATCAGTGAATCCTGAATCATGTGCCGAAGACGTTTTATGGCACCGAAACCATTGGGTCGTTTGTGTATGAGATTGTCGACTTCGCCTGCCGCATAACATGAAACAGTTGCCAAATCGTCTTCAAGCCCCCAAGGTAGGAATTCCACGGAATCAGTTTCTCCTTCCTTAGCACGTAACGTTGACATGGTTTGTTCTCCTTCCCAAACTTCCCGTTTCATTTTTCGTGGCTTCATCGCACCTCACCCCTCGTTATTTTATATCGGACTTAGAAAGTGGTTTTCGTTAGACTTATTATCAGATTTAGGCTGACTATGCAGTCCACTGTCAGTTAATACAAGCTTATTCTTACCGTTTCGACGGTTTTTCTGTATCTATTTGAATGACAGATAGTTAACCAAAGTAATCCTAAAATGTATTCTAACAACTCACTTGTTAAAAGTCAATAATATTCTCCTTTTCTGCTATTGTTATTTCTTGGGCCTGCAAGGTGTTCAATCTACAAAAATAGCCAAAATCCCAATCAATGTCAAGGCAAAAATCCCAATGAAATTTCCTCCGCAATTAAGATTTCCACAAATGTGTTAATGAGATAATGCGTTGATGAGTAAATGCGTAGATGGATTCTCCATTAGAAATTGACAACTTATTTCTAACTGGATTTACTGCAAGGCAGAATTTTTATCTATTACCTTTTTTTCCTGTTGTTTTTTGAAATCAATGAGTTTCGCAGCCAGGCCATCGTTTGATAGAGCCAAGATTTGCACAGCCAGAATGGCGGCATTTTTCGCCCCTGCCGCCCCTATCGCCACCGTTGCCACCGGCACGCCGGGCGGCATCTGTATTGTGCTTAATAGGGCATCAACCCCCTCTAAACCACCTGCCGAGATTAACGGCACTCCAATAATCGGCAGAGTCGTTCTTGCTGCAAGGGCACCTGCCAGATGGGCGGCCATACCGGCGGCGGCAATAATGACTTTGAACCCGT
>CAZZHL010000172.1:0-5690 GCA_964653945.1 uncultured Pirellulales bacterium | reverse complement strand
GGTCGGCTTCAAGAGTTGGTTGAGGGTCAATTTCCCAGTTAGTAAATCCATCTGCACTGCGTGCAACAGTCAGATGTGAGAAACCCCGCATGTCCTCGACGCGGACCAGCAGGAGTGTTTCTGTATTTAATTTGGTGGCTCCGGGATTAAAGACGGCATTTGTTGGATAAGGCCAATTGTCCGGTGTCAATATGGGGTTGCCCTGGTATCTCTTAAAAAGCTCGTGTGCTTTTTGCTGCTGTAAAATATCGGCCATTGTTTCAACCCTAAAAATCAAGGGACATAATGATATCAATCGTACATAACCTAAATTTTAATCGGCAAGTTGGGTAATTTACTGTAAGCCAAAGTTCTAAATTTAGATACGACCGTATAAAAAATTTCTCATTAGACAGGTGAATTGGACTAATAGCCGGATATTCCGCGGTTGGAGAATCCGTGATAGATTCACTACTGTCACTTCTATGTTACAGGGCAAAATTTCTAACGGGGCTGACCAGTTGCGTTCTGTATAAGTTTTGATACAATAAGCAGGTTTGTATAAGCTCATCATGGTGGCCTTGAGCGACAATTTTACCATCATCCATTACTACAATCACATCTGCGGAAATAACGGTGCTGAATCTGTGAGCGATAATAAAGGTGGTTCTATCCTGCATAATTTCCTCGACGGCCTTGTGAATTTTAGCTTCGCTGTCGGCGTCAACCTGACTTGTTGCCTCGTCGAAAATCAAGATTGGCGGATTTTTTAGAATTGCCCTTGCAATGACAATTCTCTGTAATTGACCGCCGCTAAGGCCGGCACCGTGCTCACCGATTATCGTGTCATATCCGTCCGGCAGGGGCTCAATAAACTCATGGGCGAAGGCACGTTTGGCTGCGGTAATTATTTCTTCGCGGACAGTATTGGATTTACCGTATGCGATATTCGCCGCTATAGTATCATTGAATGTTACCACGTTTTGCGTGACTATACCAATTTGGTTCCGCAAACTTCGCAGTGTTACATCATAAATGTCTGTACCGTCCATCAGAATCCGGCCGCTGTCGGGGTTATAAAATCTCGGTATCAGATTTGCAAGAGTTGTTTTGCCTGAGCCGTTGGGGCCTACAATAGCAACGTTATGGCCTGCCTGCACGGTAAGATTTATTCCCTTTAGTACCGGTCTGTTGCTAGCCGGATAGGTAAAGACAACATCTCTGAATTCTATTTTTTCCTTTAGCTGCGGCAGCTCAATTGCGTCTGGTTTTTCAAACTCGGCCGGCTCATCTATAACCGCAAATACTCTTTCCGCAGCGGCATTTGCTTCCTGCAGCTTATTCCAGATATCAGAAGTTTTTCTCGCTGACTCGGCAGCGAATCCTAATGCAATCAACAATGTAAAAAAACCGGAACCTTCCATCTTTCCAGCAGTAACCCACTGTGCTCCAACTACCAACGCTGCCGAACCTGCTGCCATCCCGAGGACTTCCATTACAGGCATAGTAGCCGCATCAACTTTTGAAATCTTAAGCAATTGTTTTAACAATCTTCTATTTATCGCTTTGAAGCTCTCTCGTTCATATCCATAACGGTTATAAATCTTGACCACTTTTAGCCCCGCCATTGTTTCCTGAAGCTTCCCCAGCATTTGGGAGCTGGCCATCAGCGATTTTCTGGTAGCCCTTTTCATTTTTTTGCCGAAACCAATTACTAACCATAGAATAAAAGGAGCGCCACACAGAAAAATAAGTGTTAACTGCCAGTTAAGCCACATCGCAAACCCTAAAATAAAAAGTACATTTAGTGGCTCACGCAGGGCTTTTCCAAGCATTATTTTAATGGCCTTACCCATTGCGCCGGTATCGCGGACAATCCTGCTGATGGTATCACTTGGCCGCTCGCTGGCAAAAAAACCAATGGGCATATTCATCGCATGGTCAAAGGTATCTTCCCTCAAATGATTTATTCCCACCTGCACAACTTTCTGTGCCAAGTATTCCTGATAGAACTTTGCCAGGCATCGAATTATCGTGAGTGCACCTACCCCTAAAATAATGAAGATTACTGCTTTGGTTGTGTTTTCCTTGGTTTGCTCTCGTGGCAGAAGGCTCATCAATTTTTCTAAACGGTCCGCGTAAAATGCCTTATGCCCCGCATCAAGTGTTAATGTTTTGGTCTCGGCGATACCTTCTTTATTGTCCCTGCGTATTTGAATGGTAAGCTCAGTATTTGTTGGTGCGGTTGCAAGTTTTTCAAGCAGTTTAGGAGAAGGAATTTTGTCTTTGTCCTGCAGGATTAAAAGATTGGCGGCGCCAATAATTTTGTCAAGTTTTTGCAAGCCTGCTTTTTGAGCAAGGCTGTTGTTCTTAATATCTGTGACGAGCAAATAGGATTCGATATCAGATTCGGCGAAATCCTTTTTTCCCGGTACATGGAAGGATACACCGTAACGATGTTTGCTGAGCCCTCTTTCCACCCAGCCGTGCAGGCCTTCCTCGCCCATCATCACTTTTAGAAGCGGTATGACGGTCATAAAGCTCAGTGATAAAAGAGACGAGACGACCATCGCGCTGAAGACCACGACGATAATCCTCGGCCATTGAGGCCAGACGTACTTGAATACTCGCCTAAAAGACTTCATTTTCTTTCTTCCAGGATTAACTCTAAACCAAACAATCTAACAAACCCATGCCTTGAGGTCAAGTCTTAATATTATTGACTGATAGTGCTATTTCTGTTAAACATACTCGTTTTTAAGGGACAAAAGTAGTAAATGAAAATTGACACTTTTATTTTAGGTGCGTATGAAACCAACTGTTATATTCTGCGCGAGAGCGAGACAGCCGGGGACTGCCTGATTATTGATGCAGGTCTGGAGCCGGGCAGGTTGATAGATTTTTTTCACCAGGAGAAATTAAATCCTGTTGCAATTGTCCTGACTCACGGTCACATAGACCATATTGCAGGTGTAACTGCATTACGCACCGAGTTTCCCGACATAAAGGTTTATGTCCATAAACTCGATGCCGAGATGCTCACAGAGGCCCGCAATAATCTTTCCGTTATGATGGGAGCGGCGTTCAGCACTGAGCCTGCCGACTTGTTTATCGAAGAGAAAAGCGTAATCGAGGATGCAGGCATAAAATTGGAGGTACTTCATACACCGGGTCATACACCGGGCGGTATATGTTTATATTCAAAGGACGAGGGGATTGTATTTACAGACGATGCGCTCTTTGCAGATTCAGTTGGACGTACAGACTTTCCCGGAGGCAGTATGGCACAATTGGTAAAGAGCATAAAAGAGAAACTTTTAATTTTGCCTGATGATACCATTATTTACCCGGGCCATGGCCCAGCAACAACAATAGGACGGGAAAAGGCACACAACCAATTCCTGCAATGACCACTTCATACTGTTTAGTATTCGAGCCGGCAATATAGCGGATGTCGAGTCCTATAAGCAGCACGCTTTTATCCTCAAACAGTAAGTCAAATATAAAAGACAGATTTTATAAATTCTTTGACAGTAAGAACCTATGGTTTTGGGAACTGCTGTATTCTGTGAACTATATATTGAGACTTTATTAAAGAAGGAAGTATCACCTTGCTGCTACCGATATTAAGAAGGTAACAAATCTGACTTTTGGGGGTAGAAGTCAAGGACAGGGTAATATATCACTTTAATTTTAGGGGGCTTGTTATTATGTTCACTCGGAAATACGCTTTAACACAAATATTTGTTTTGGTACTCTTGTTGGTATCCGCCTTTCACATACAATCATGTACCCAGCGGCTGGCAAGCAAGCCCAAAGATTTATTTGAGATGTCTCTTGAGGAATTGATGGAGGTGGAAGTAATCGTCACCTCGGAACAATCTCTAAAAAAGGATGAGTTATTTGGTACTTCACATGCGGCTAATATCAAGGGCATTCACTATAGTAACCTCACACAGATTTCTGTGAATCCATGGCCTGTTGTTGGTGCAAATATACAGAAAACCAACAGCGCAACAGACTTCTTTGAGATGTCCCTTGAGGAGCTGATGGAAATAGAAATTACTTCCTGAGCACGCTGGCTATAGCCCAATAACGATAATAGCACGCAAAATAGCCTACGAGTCGTTCTTTCGATAATTGCTTTGTAGCATTTCGCCAGAAATGGTAAACTTGCATCCTAATATCAGAATTTTCCGCTTTTATTATATATGACTATCCGGATTAAATCAGAGCTTGTGCGGAGGGGCTGGAAAAGCTTCGTGAATGAACAAAAATGATAGAAGATTTGATGTATTGGCTACATTTGCCTGTGTTGGTACGCTGCTTTTGTGGTCGGTCGGGCCGAATTTTATAAAATTTCTGACCGGGTATCTCGACTCGTGGACGCAAAATATGCTGCGTTATCTGGCAGCTTGTTTATTCTGGCTGCCATTTTTAATATTTTCCTTTAACAAAAAACGGGTTGACAAAAGTATCTGGCGGCGGGCTCTTTTACCGGCTGTACCAAATATTGCTATGCAGAGTTTGTGGGCCGCGGCTTTTTACTATATAGACCCAGCTTTTATGGTCCTGCTGACGAAAACTTCTGTTATCTGGATAGCTGGTTTTTCGTTTGTTTTCTTTGCTGATGAAAGGGTGCTGGTCAAGAGCAAACGCTTCTGGCTGGCTGCGGCATTATCGGCAATCGGGGTAGTTGGCGTGGTGCTTTATAAGGAGAATTTCGCCACGGTTAAAACTATAACTGGTATAGTTATTGCCTTAGTGGTATCTGTTATGTGGGGGGTATATACAGTTTCGGTAAAAATCGCTTTTAAGGATATTGATTCCCGCGTCGGGTTTTCTGTAATTAGTATTTATACACTTTTCGGGCTTTGTGTGCTTGCGTTTATTTTTGGAAGACCGCGAGATTGTCTTGAAATGGGCGTATGGCCATGGGCCTGTGTTATCATTTCAGGAATAACGGCGATAGGGCTTGGTCATGTTTTGTACTATGTTGCTATAAAACGCATCGGAGCAACAATCCCGAATCTTGTGTTATTGTCGGTGCCGTTTACCGTCTTTGCAGTTTCTAATGTATTGTTTGGAGAGTTCTTGAACGGACATCAGTGGTTTTTTGGTGTTGTTCTGCTGGCCGGTGCTGCCTTTGCCATCTTGGCCCAGCAGCGCTTAAAGCCAAAAGCAAACAGCTATGAAAAAGCACACCCCGTTAGAAATTTTGTCCTGTAACATAGAATACGGTGTTAGGGGTTATATGTTTTATTTCTAACGGGGCACACAACCAGTTCTTCCATTGAGCCTTTTCTGTTGTTGCAGGTCCCTCACCAATTCCGCGTGGTCCCAAGTTAGATTGGTACCATATAGAGATGTCCAAAGTATTTAACTCTGTGTTTCACGCATGGTTTTGCTAAAGGACGTTGAAGCTGCCAGCATAGCCCCAACTGCGTCCTATAACGGTGGAGCACTATTGTAAGAAGGTAAAATAAGTAAAAAAATCTGGTTCTGTGAACTGCTTTATAGCCAAGCACGCAGTTTTATCACTACTTATGAATAGAAATCTGCAAAATGGGTCTGTTCTATCTCAAGTCGATGATTTGCCCCTGTCGATATTATACAAGTATTTATTCCCAGGAAGGTATTGCTATACCAGGATTTTCTGGGTCAAAGAAAGGCAGAATATACTAAATCAACATACTTGATTTAAGGGGTAG
>CAZZHL010000171.1:0-5714 GCA_964653945.1 uncultured Pirellulales bacterium | reverse complement strand
GTTTTTGAAGGGCCGTATAAGAATATCCGCAAGTGGGTAAAAGAGATGATGAGCTATGTTCAGTCAAAAAGGAAAAGTCCTCAAAAGCTATATTTCTTCTATACGGCCTGCCCGAAGTGCGCGGAGTATTATGGGAAGAACTACATAGTTTTATTGGCGAAGGTTTAAAGGCTTAATTAAATATTAAAGACGACGCTCAGTCATCTGCCTTCTGTCCTCCGCCCTCTGTCATCTGTCATTTTTTGTTTTAATGCCAGGTTGTTTGCCTGAGCCAGTCTTCAACGAGTAAGACAAGGTCAGAGATGTCAATCAGGCTATCACGATTGAGGTCGCCCGGCTGCTGGTCAGCAGAACTGAGCCAGTTTGCTGCCTGGAAAGCAAAATCTTTCAGATTAACAAGGCCATCGTTGGTTAAATCGCCCAGGATGGCCCAATCGTAAGGTGGCATACTCGCTTCGGCAGTGCCGCCGTAGGCGCCCATATTTATACGAAGGTTTTGGCCCCAAATATTGTTGGGGTCATCCGGGATGCAAAGCGGTTCATCACCAAGCGGTGAGCCGGGATTACCAGCATCAATACAACGGCTTGTAACATCATCATATGTCCAGCGGCTGCGTTTAATATCCCAACTCCAGCCCTCGCTCTTCAAATGATAATCACCTTCAAACCATACGCCATTCACATCCCAATACCCCGGTTCAACAAAACAAGGGTCAACATCTATATTGCCCTCACCAGGCCAACTATCATGGATGTTGCTGTAGTTAATGGTAATCAACGAATTGTTCTCATTCAATATTTCTTCGCCACCATTGCTGATGATACAGTTTGATATGTTGATATAGCTCGGATCATCGTGCCAAAAAACGCACGCCAAGAAGTTACCCTTAGGCGCTGAATTGTCGACAAATGTGCAGTTGGTCGCTGTTAGGGTGGCCTCTTGGCAGGAGATTCCACCACCATCCTGCGCACCGACATTACCAATGACAGAACAATTTGTTAGGGCAATGGTACTGTATGAGCACCAGATTCCACCTGCTGCATCACCTCCTAAGTTGCCTATAATGGTGCAGTTATTAATCGTTGCATTACTGCCATAAGTACAAGCGATCCCGCCACCATGGCCAGCTATGTTGCTAATAATATTGCAGTTAGTAATTGTTGCACAGCTATTATCCCGGCACTCTATTCCACCCCCGTGGTCAGCGCTGCAATTTGAGATATTGCAGTTGGAAATAATTGGGCTGCTCTCTCGGCAAGAAATTCCACTCCACCAACTATTGGTTATAGTAAACCCATCTATAATGGAATTTACAGTTTCCCCGCTATGGAAAAAGAAACCTCCACCCAATGTTTGACAATCAATAATACAATTCTCTGGGCCACTTTCGCTTCGAACCGTAATTTCTTTACCCATGTAATCGATATCCCTGTTACCTTCACCTGTGTAAATACCGTCAGCAACAATAATAGTTGCCCCCTCGTATGCCCAATCAATTGCAGACTGAATCGTAGGAAACTCATCTGGTACATATAAGACATCCGCATCATAGATATTAAGGTGGATCTGAACCATCTGCATGGAGTTGATCGCATTAGTTGTTATTGTTAGCTCACAAGTATGTAGGCCGGGAGTGAGAGACGAGATATCACAATTTAATGAAACCTGGTGAGTTTCTCCTGTCGAACTTCCGGTTCGAGGCGAAACGTCTAACCAGTTGCAGTCACCGGAAATTTGCCAGTCCATTTGACCGGTGCCGACATTCGTTATGTATAGATTCTGTGTGTCGGGACTAGAACCTCCTTGAATTGCCGAAAACACAAAGTATCTTTCAGATATATCTGCAACTGGAGTAAAATTGAATTCATCGGCTCCGATATCGATACGGTCATTTGTTATACGTGGTTCTCCATCGATATCGGTCTCTAAGGGAACAAGTGTATAGGCAGGATCTCCTTGGTCGATACAGGGAGAGCTCATCGACAGATGTCCATCAATAGTGATCAATGGATTATTACCGCTATTGCCGATTCCACCGTGAGTGCCAGACCAATCCTGGATATGTGAATAATTTATTGTCAGTGTCCCTCCATGGATTTGGGAATCCTCACCAGAGTAATATGAGTCTGTGTTCGCCCACAGTATGCAATTTGTCATATTGACAAAGGAACCGCTATCCACCCGAATCCCCCCTACATAGGTTGCACTGTTGTGATTTATGGTGCAATTGTACAGCGTAAGATGGTTATTTTCCCAACAACGGATAGCACCTCCACCTGAAGCAGAATTTCCTGTGAAAAGACAATCTCTTAAAATCGTATTGCTGCCGCTTGTATTCAGCAATCCACCACCCTGATCGTCTGCTTCATTATCCTTGAAGAGGCATTTTTCGAGGGTGGGGCTGCTGTGAGAAATGGTCATTCCAGCTCCATCTCCAGACCTTTCATTGCGATTATGACTAATTACACAATTCTTAAAAACAGAGTCAGAGTAATAACAATAAATGCCCACACCGCTGGCATTTCCACCATAACCAAAGTTTCTGGAAATGGTACAATTGCTTATCAGGCCGCCACTGGATCCAAGAAAGAGTCCTCCACCCAACCCACTATAACTATATGTCACAGGCCATATATGGAAAGCCTGTGTGTTAGTAGAATTGCTTGTTATTGTGCATTCGAGAATCTCCGGGCTGCTCTCGAAGCAACACACTCCGCCTCCTCTGCATGCCTGGTTGTCCTTTAATACACATTTGATTATTTTCGGGGAAGCATTACCGCAGAATACGGCCCCTCCAGCGGACAAAGGAAACTGAGCGCCAATGTCTTCATTCGGGGCGTAGCCTCTGATGACGGTGAAGCCCACAATAACTGAGTTGACGTCTTCGCTTGAATTAAAACAGAAACCACGATGTGGTTCATCTTCGGTGCCGTTGCAATCGATGACCGTTGCAGCGACGATATTCGGATCGTTTGGGTCTATGCTTCGGACTGTGATTGCTTTGCCGAGAAAATCAATGTCGCAGTTGCCATCGCCGGTATATGTACCGGGGGAAACAATCACTACGTCACCATCGTTGCAGTTATCTATGGCCAATTGAATCGTGGGATAATCACCCGGAACCAGATGAGTCGCTGCCGGTGCTGACACCACGATAATCAGCAGAACAATATAATTTATAAAAATTACCTTTTTCATTTTTCTATCCTTTCAATAACTTATGATAAAAATATATTATGACGGTACAGGCCACGTACCTGTAGCCAACTTGCTCAAACCAATAATAAAGATGCGCAAAACAGAGCTTCTGTTCCCTAAATCCTGCTATTGTCTTTTGGCAATCAACGAGCGCATTGCGTTAGCAATACAAAAAGCTATTAACTCTCGAAGGCAGGTTTGATATGAATGTAAGACAAAAAGAATTTATGATGGCAAATATTATGATAATTTTAAATCTGCCTTCACTTCTCAATTTTATATAATTATAGCACAAAGTCCCATATTTTTCAAGGATTTTTCGTAAATTTTCACATTTTTTCACCTTATAATCATCCAGATTCCATTTGAGCTGGCTCTGAGGGTATCTGTTTGGCGATATTTAATAATATTCCTACCGCGGCGGACGACAGCAGCATACTCGTCCCGCCTGCGCTTACGAATGGAAGCGGTATCCCCTTCGTCGGCAGCACAACCGTTACCACGGCGATATTAAGCGCCGCCTGGATAGCGATTGCTAAGACAATCCCGCCTGCCAGAATCTGGCCGAAGCGGTCTTGGCAGCGTACCACCACCAGAATTCCCAGCCAGACAAATATAATAAATAATCCAATGACCGCTGCAGTTCCGACAAAGCCAAGCTCTTCGCCGATGATTGAAAAAATAAAATCGGTAGTATCTTCCGGCAGATGGCCGTATTTGCAAATCCCCTGGCCGAGACCTTTACCCCACAGTCCGCCTGAGCCGATGGCAATAAGCGACTGGTTCGCCTGATAAGCGACGGAATCAGCCCATTTTTCAGGGTTCCAAAAAGCCCAGAGCCGCTGCAGTCGGCCGGGATAGCGGAGCAACGCCACTAAAAAAACAACGGCACCGAAAGGCAGAAGGGTTAAAATATGCCACCATCTGGCACCGGCGATTATTAACATCAAAAAGCCCAAAAGCGCTACAAATGCAGCTGTGCCAAAATCCTCGATGATTATAAGTGCGACCACCACGGCAATTACAAAGCAGATTGGGACAAACCGTTTCCAATATAACTTTATGTCGAAATCGAACTTATCGCAAATGGCAGCCAGGAAGAAAACCACCGCCCACTTTGCCAGCTCGGAGGGCTGAAAACTCACCGTAATTGGGCCGAGTGGAATCCTGAGCCAGCGACGTGCACGGTTTATCTCGGTGCCGAACTGCGGGAACAAAACGAATATAAGCAGTGCTATACTAAAGATTAACAAATAGGTGGTCGGGGATTTTAACCACCCCGCCAGACGCGTGGCGGGCAAGCCATTCGATAAACTGAACCTGCGATAATTAAAACAAGAAACGATGTATAAAACCGCACAGGCAAGGGGTAAAAATAGGATTTGCCGAACGGCAGGAAAGGAATAGAATTTCTGTAAGTCTATATTATAACTGACGTTAGCACTGGCTGAGAAGACAAAGACCGTGCCAATAGCCATTAAAAGAATAACGACCACCGCGATGCGATTGGCCAGCAAATTGTTACTTATTTCAGTGCCGTAAGACATGGTCAAGTCCATAACCACCAAAAATCACAACACTTAGAGAAAACCTGCCACGAAGTCACAAAGAAGAAAGAAGTGAGCTAAAATGAACTAAAGTGCCTAAAGTGAGCTAAAGTATAAAAATAATCCATAATTTTAGGCACTCCAAACTTTAGGCACTTCACACTTTTTAGTGTCTTGGTGCCTTTGTGGCTCAACCTGCGTTTCTCAAATGTATTTTCGTCTTTTGTGAGCCAAAATCAGCACAAATTATTCTCCTTCGCCGAATACTCCGTAACTTGCTATGGAGTATGTAAAAGCGAAGAGAACCCTTCCGTAGCTCAAAGAGCGAAGGAGGGTCGGCCTCGGAGAAATTCCACAAAGGAATTTCTTGAGTTGGACCCAAAGGTCTTGTACATATCGATACGCGCTATATCAATTGACTATCGACTATGCTTTGCAGAAAACACTAAAAGAACGTCATTTCGAGCGAGCCGTAGGCGAGTCGAGAAATCTGTTTTTTAGTAGATTTCTCCACTTCGTCTCGACAAGTCGAGACTCCGGTCGAAATGACTCAGGGTCATTTCAACAAAGCATGTCGACTATTGACAGTTTACGACTTGCGATTTACGATTGAAGGATGAAAAACAAAAGTTCTTTATGATTGAGCTAAAGGGAGTGTGTTATGCCTTACATTTTAGCTGGGACGGTACCATATACGGCCATCACTATAATCTTTATAGTTCTAGCCACGGCGGTTGGCGCTTTTATCAGAAGAAGAAGCAGGGATAAATGCCTGAAGGATTTTTCACAGAACATGGTAACTCTGCTGGAAACTTCGGGCAAAGTTGTCTGGGGTATATTGAGGGTTGAAAACACCGGCCTAGAATTTGTTTACTCGGCCAAGCATAAAGATGAGCAAGGCCACGATGAGACAAGCTATATCCTGTATAAAAATGAGTTTCCTAATATAGCTGCGCTGATTTGTTTCC